>NZ_JAZGQA010000063.1:0-23093 GCF_048593855.1 Yersinia sp. 2542 StPb PI | reverse complement strand
ATAGCAAAGTAAATCATTTAAATTATGAGGAATAATAATGCTCAGGGAACAGACTAAGAATAACGTCAGAGCTGTAGATATTAATAATAGTATTGACATTAATAAATCAAAGGCGATTAATCTATTAGCGATAACCAGCAGAAACAAATGGCAAAATAAAGATAAGAATGGAGTAAGTATTATCACTTATTCATTTAGCCAACAAATACCAATAGGTTACCATTATTATAAATCAGTTGAGGGTGCTCCGGCCGATCCCCTTAATGAAGCCCAAATTCACCAGGTAAGAACGGCTATGCTCGCCATTGCTGATGTGGCGAATATTAAATTTAGTGAGGCTAAAGATGATGTTATAGCTAACATCCCCATTGCCAATGTGTCACTTGAGGGGGCAATTGGCGGTTATGCCTATTCCCCAAATTCTAGTAGCCTCAGTCCAATATTTATTAATGCGAAGATAGACGAGAATCTAGCCCCCACACCATCAAACTATGGTGGTCGGGTGTTTATGCATGAACTCGGCCATGCACTCGGCTTGGAACATACTCATGACACTGTAGGCTTAACACAACAAACCAGCGTAATGAGCTATTTATCTGAGTTCAACTCAGGAGCAATCTACGGGGGTAACTTTGCATCAACACCGCAACTCTATGATATTTTAGCACTTCAATACCTTTACGGTGCCAATAGCCGTAGCCGAACCGGTGATACGACTTATGGTTTCAATTCCAATAGTAATAGGGATTACTTTACTGCAACCCACGCTAGCGACAAGTTGATATTCTGCGTGTGGGATGCCGGTGGTACCGATACGTTTGATTTCTCAGGTTATCATCAAGACCAAAGAATCACGCTGACTAAGCGTGGTTTCTCTGATATTGGCGGCTTGAGAGGCAATGTCTCAATTGCAGATAAAGTCGTGATTGAAAATGCCATCGCCGGTAGCGGTGATGATGAAATCAACGGTAACCGATCAAATAACACCCTGAAAGGAGGGGGTGGTGATGACAAATTAAGGGGCCGGGTGGGAAATGATAGGCTATTCGGGGGCCGTGGCAATGACCGGCTATTCGGCGGGCGCGGCGCTGACCGGATGAAAGGGGGAGAGGGGTGTGATATTTTCCAATACCGTAATAGCAGAGATTCCACCAAGAAATATACCGATACCATCATCGACTTTACATCTGGTGAAGATAAAATTGATTTATCATTCATTATGGCTGGCCATAATAATAATATTGTTATGGTCAATCAATTCAGCGCGAATGGTCAAACAGAATTAATGCAGAAATATGATGATGTCGCTAATATTACCTATCTGATGATTGATTTCGATCCAAAAATAAGCAAAGTCGATATGATGATAAGATTTATCGGCAAACATCAATTCACTCACAATGATTTTATTTTCAGCCCACAGCTTATTTCATAACGCTTTATACCCTAAATAATTCGAGTTGCAGGAAGGCGGCAATTGAGTGACAACTTGGTTGTAAACCATGTTGAACAGCGCTTGCGCTGGCCCGTCGGGTGAGCCTCATTAGAGGCTCATAATCCCCAAGCAATATACCCAAAGTCATTGGCGTTACCGCCACAGGGCCAACTGACACTGTAATAGCATCAAGGAAGTGGCATATAGAGGTCAAAACGATGACTTTTAGTGGTTACAGCCGCTGACGCAGCTATTCCTGCCAACGGTTCGGCATAATCTGGCCGCTTCACCACCACCCGTTTGGTAGCTAACGCGCGGGCCGGTGCCAATAAACCATCGGCATCTTCATCCGCACCCACCAGCGATTGGAACACCCGCATCTCCTTTTTAACCAGCGCACTTTTCTGCCGGTGCGGGTACATCGGATCGAGATAAACCACTTCTGGCCGGGGTTCAATATCTGCCAGTGCTATCAGGCTGGAGGCGTGCAACAGCGTCAACCGTTCGCGCAGCCACGGACCAATCTCAGCATCCTGATAACCGCGACACAAACCATCATCAAGCAATGCTGCCACCACTGGATTGCGCTCCAGCATTTGCACCTGGCAACCCAGCGCCGCCAAAACAAACGCATCCCGCCCTAAGCCTGCGGTAGCATCGACCACGCGGGGAAGATAACCCTTTTTGACACCGACAGCTTTGGCTACCGCTTCCCCTCGCCCACCACCGAACTTGCGGCGGTGCGCCAACGTACCGGAGACAAAATCGACATAAATGCCACCGAGCTTCGGCTCATCCCTCTTGCGCAATTCAAGGCGCTCAGGTGTCAACACCAGCGCCATAATGGCCTGCTCGTCAGACACCAAACCCCAACGCTCAGCCAAAATAGACAAGGCGCCGGGGGCGGCGCCTGCTTCAGACAATAAACAGATACTGACTTGTGACACGTTCTAGCCCTTAATACCGTAATGGCGCAGCATAGCATCCAACTGCGGTTCACGGCCACGGAAGCGCTTGAACAGCGTCATCGGCTCTTCAGAGCCACCGCGGGACAGAATATTATCGAGGAAGGACTGCCCGGTGGCAGCATTGAAAATCCCCTCTTCTTCGAAACGCGAGAATGCATCTGCCGAGAGCACTTCTGCCCACAAATAGCTGTAGTAACCCGCTGCATAGCCACCGGCAAAGATATGGCTAAAAGCATGTGGGAAGCGGCCCCATGTCGGTGACGGTACCACTGCCACCTGCTTTTTCACTTCATACAGGATCGGCAGGATCTGTGCACCGGTCAGTGGATCGAACTCATAATGCATGCGGAAATCGAACAGGCCGAACTCTAATTGACGCAGAATAAATAGCGCCGCCTGATAGTTTTTGGCCGCCAGCAGTTTATCCAGCATCTCTTGCGGTAATGGCTCGTGCGTCTGGTAATGGCCGGAAATAAACGCTAGCGCCTGTGGCTCCCAGCACCAGTTTTCCATAAACTGGCTCGGCAATTCGACCGCATCCCAAGGGACACCATT
This sequence comes from Yersinia sp. 2542 StPb PI, assembly GCF_048593855.1. Taxonomy (NCBI): domain Bacteria; kingdom Pseudomonadati; phylum Pseudomonadota; class Gammaproteobacteria; order Enterobacterales; family Yersiniaceae; genus Yersinia; species Yersinia sp. 2542 StPb PI. Next base: position 20,135 of record NZ_JAZGQA010000063.1, on the reverse strand, counting down.
GATGCCCGAGACGCCGGCAGTATCAATTTTGGTCAGCATGTGATGCAGGCCATGGCCGAATTCATGGAACAAGGTGGTGACTTCGTTATGGGTGAACAGCGCCGGTTTACCGCCGACTGGCCCGTTAAAGTTACAGGTCAGATAAGCCACCGGCTTTTGCAATTGACCGTTCGCCAGACGCAGGCTACCGACGCAATCATCCATCCAGGCACCGCCACGTTTGTGCTCACGGGCATACAAGTCAAGATAGAAGCTGCCGCGCAGTTCACCGCTGGCATCAAAGAGTTCGAAGAAACGCACATCTGGATGCCAGGTATCCACATCTCGGCGCTCTTTGGCGCTAATACCGTAAATACGTTTAACGACTTCGAATAACCCTTCCACCACCCGCTGTTCCGGGAAGTAAGGTCGCAATTGCTCGTCACTGATGGAGAACAGATGCTGCTTCTGTTTCTCTGAATAATAGGTGATATCCCAGGCAGCCAACTCATTGACGCCGTAGTGTTTTTCAGCAAAAGCACGTAATTGTGCCAGCTCTTCTTCAGCCTGCGGACGGGCGCGTTTCGCCAAATCGTTCAGGAAACCAAGCACCTGTTGCGGGCTTTCTGCCATTTTGGTCGCCAGCGATTTATCGGCATAGCTGCCAAAACCTAACAGTTGTGCCAATTCATGGCGCAATGTCAGAATTTCCGCCATGATTTCACTGTTATCCCACTTACCGGCATTTGGCCCCTGATCAGAGGCACGGGTAGCAAAGGCGCGATACATCTCTTCGCGCAATTTAGCGTTATCAGCATAGGTCAGAACCGGCAGATAACTTGGCATATCCAGTGTCAGCAACCAACCATCCTGCTCTTTGGCTTCAGCCATAGCTTTAGCCGCAGCCAGGGCACTTTCTGGCAAGCCTTGCAATTGGTTAACATCAGTAATTAACTTGCTCCAGCCCATGGTGGCATCAAGCACGTTATTGCTGTAAGTGGAGCCTAACTCAGACAAGCGGGCGACAATTTCGCCATAACGTTTCTGCTGATCGGGTTGCAAACCGATACCGGATAACTGGAAATCGCGCAGTGCATTCTCTACTGCTTTGCGCTGTGGGGCTGTCAATGCATCAAACCCCGGGCCTTCTTTCAGACTGACATAGGCCTGATACAAACCTTTATGTTGACCCACCCAAGTACCGTATTCCGACAGCAATGGCAGGCTTTGTTCATATGCAGTGCGCAGTTCCGGGCTATTTTTGACCGAATTTAAATGCCCGACCGGCGACCAGATACGCGATAAGCGATCGTCAGACTCAGCCAATGGCTGACACAGGTTATCCCAGGTGAAAGGTCCTGGCTGGGCAACTACCCGCTCCACCGCTTGACGACATTCATCCAGTGCGGATTTCACCGCAGGCACGATATCTTCGGGGCGAATCGCAGAAAATGGCGGCAGGGAGAACGGGGTCAACAGCGGATTTGTCATAGGGCAGTCCTGATTATAGTTTTGGATATCAATGATTCTTTTGAATATCAATGATCGTTTTCAATACCGCCGCGATGGTGAATACAACGACGACTTATAAATTATCTATGTATGATTAACATGAGGTCTATCAACATGAAAATCAATGGCTGGCGGCCTGACGACTATTGATTACCCACCTATTTTGGCAATCAAGCTCGCACTGCGGGTGTAGCAAAAACCTCAACCAGCTTAAATTGCTCAAAGACCAATAGCATCTCAGGGGAGAAATCACCCTCCCGTTCAAAGAAGGCCCGATGCCCGGTCTGCCAATAAGCCAAGCTTTTATCTCCCTCCCCCTCTTTGGCCGCCATTTCTGCGGTGACATCACAATAGCGGACCAGCGTTAAGCTCATGGTTCTAATGACGCAAACCGGTGTGCCTCGGCCATCGAGAATGACATTGTAATCACCAACACTGGGCGAAGCTTCTGATTTATAAGCACGATAGGAGCAACAAGTCGCTGTTTTAGCGCCGTTGATGACCAATTGCGCCAATTCATCTGCCATCTCAGAACTGTCGCCAAAGGACCAGAGCAAAGCGTCTGGGTAGTGCTCAGCAATTATCTTGTTAGTCATTATTATATCCATTGAGGTCAGATCAGGTATTCATCACAAATTAATGCAATTCAGTTTTTATCCACCAGACAGTTTATACTAGTTGCCATAATGTGCTGGCTGCGGTTTCTCACCCGGGTGTTTGTCGCATCCACAGATAAAAAGCACTGCCACAATCTACAGCATATATTCTCGCTAAATCCTTGATTTAAATTAGAATATCAATTGGTTAAAATAAAATGTTAAGTTATCGCCATAGTTTTCACGCCGGCAACCATGCCGACGTTCTTAAACATACCGTTCAAAGTCTGATTATTGAGTCTTTGAAGGAAAAAGAAAAACCGTTCCTTTATTTGGATACCCACGCCGGTGCCGGTCGCTACCAGTTAAGCGGTGAGCATGCCGAGCGCACGGGTGAATACCTTGATGGTATCGGCCTACTGTGGCAACGAGATGATTTACCTGCTGATTTAGCGCCATATATGAGTGCTATCAATTACTTTAACCGTAGTGAAAAACTGCGTTACTACCCCGGTTCACCATTAATCGCCCGCCATTTATTGCGTGAAGATGACAAAATTCATCTGACTGAACTGCACCCAAGCGACTACCCGTTGCTGCGCAATGAGTTTGCTAAAGATGAGCGAGCTAAAGTTCAACGTGCCGATGGTTATCAACAACTTAAATCACAATTGCCCCCATCATCACGCCGGGGTTTTGTTCTGATTGATCCGCCGTATGAAATGAAAACGGATTATCAGGATGTGGTGAAAGGTATTCAGGAAGGCTATAAACGCTTTGCAACGGGTACCTATGCATTATGGTATCCAGTGGTTTTACGTCAGCAAATCAAACGTATGTTACGGGATCTGGAAGCCACCGGCATCCGCCGTATCTTGCAAATTGAGCTGGCAGTGCGCCCGGACAGTGACCAACATGGTATGACCGCATCTGGCATGATTGTGATTAACCCGCCGTGGAAGCTAGAACAACAGATGAATACCTTGTTGCCGTGGCTGCACAACGTGCTGGTGCCATCGGGTCATGGTCATACCCTGGTGAAGTGGGTAGTGCCAGAATAAACACAGCCTAAATCAATTGGTCACGCGAATCAGAGCCATTGACGCAACCTTTGCGACAAAACTCGGGTAAGCGTTAAACTGTTAGGCAAATTTTAAACAACGTGGGAACGATTCTGATGACCAAACATTACGACTATCTGGCAATTGGCGGTGGCAGTGGTGGGATCGCGTCGATCAACCGGGCAGCCATGTACGGCAAAAAGTGTGCGCTGATCGAAGCTAAACAACTTGGTGGCACCTGCGTCAACGTTGGTTGTGTGCCGAAAAAAGTAATGTGGCATGCCGCGCAAATTGCAGAAGCGATTCATTTGTATGGCCCAGATTACGGTTTCGATACCACGGTGAACCATTTCGATTGGAAAAAGCTGATCGCTAACCGTACTGCTTACATCGATCGTATCCATCAGTCTTATGAACGTGGTTTAGGCAATAACAAAGTAGATGTTATTCATGGTTTCGCGCGTTTTGTTGATGCGCATACTGTGGAAGTGAACGGTGAAAAAATCACTGCTGATCACATCCTGATCGCCACCGGTGGCCGCCCAAGTCACCCGAATATCCCTGGCGCAGAATACGGGATTAACTCCGATGGCTTCTTCGAATTAGACGAGATGCCAAAGCGAGTTGCCGTAGTAGGTGCAGGTTATATCGCGGTAGAAATCGCCGGGGTGCTCAATGGGTTAGGCACAGAAACCCATCTGTTTGTGCGCAAACATGCACCATTGCGTACTTTTGATCCGCTGATTGTTGAAACTCTGCTTGAAGTGATGAACACCGAAGGGCCAACACTGCATACCGACGCGGTACCAAAAGCGGTGATTAAAAACGCCGATGGTAGCCTAACGCTACAACTGGAAAATGGCACTGAAGTCACCGTTGACCACCTGATTTGGGCCATTGGCCGTGAACCGTCAACTGACAACCTCAATCTGTCTGCCAGCGGTGTCAAAACCAATGACAAAGGCTATATCGAAGTTGATAAGTTCCAAAACACTAACGTCAAAGGTATCTACGCCGTCGGGGACAACACCGGTGCGGTTGAACTGACCCCTGTAGCCGTGGCTGCGGGTCGCCGTTTGTCTGAACGCTTGTTCAATAACAAGCCGGATGAGCATCTGGATTACAGTAATATCCCAACCGTGGTATTCAGCCATCCGCCAATCGGTACTATTGGCCTGACTGAGCCGCAAGCACGCGAGAAGTTTGGCGACGATCAGGTGAAAGTATACAAATCTTCATTCACTGCAATGTACAGCGCAGTGACTCAGCACCGCCAGCCATGCCGGATGAAATTAGTCTGCGTAGGGGTGGAAGAGAAGATTGTTGGTATCCATGGTATCGGTTTCGGTATGGATGAAATCTTGCAAGGGTTTGCTGTCGCCGTGAAAATGGGCGCGACCAAGAAAGATTTCGACAACACCGTCGCTATCCACCCGACCGCCGCAGAAGAGTTTGTAACCATGCGTTAAGGTTTGGTAAAAGACCAGAAAGGCTATGGACCGCAGGGTTGATAGCCTTTTTTATTGTTTTAAATTCTATCTTCACGAATATTTCTTACTTTCTCCCGGGTGATCCCTTAGTAATTTCCAGCCAAAATTCATGCCCGCAGCAGCCAATAGGATGGCGGTTGCTCCAGCTATTTGCACGATACTCAAGCGGTGATCGAATACCAACCAGTCGACAATAATCGCCACAACCGGATAAATAAAAGATAACGTACCAACCAAACTGGTCGGGATTTTCTGAATCGCGCCGTACAACAGTGCGGACATTAGCCCAGTGTGAACCACGCCGATAATGAACAGTAATCCCCATGTGCTGCCTGATAGCGGTAAATCAGACCAACACACAAAGGGTGCCAGCAAAATAGCGCCGACCAACAACTGAATCAGTACAATCAGATGTGGTGGCAAGCCTTTTAGCCGCTTGATAATCGCGGCCGTTACCGCATACATGAATGCCGCCCCCAGCGCCATAATGATGCCGAAGAGGTAGTCAGAACCGGAGGTGATGGCCCCCGGTTGCCCGATAATGATAAACAGCATCCCGCCAAAAGCGACCAGCAACCAACAGAGCGCATTTACTGTTAATTTCTCACCAAAAAACAGCACCCCCAGCCCAACCAGCATAAAGGGTTGAGTATGGTAGGTAACGGTTGCCACCGAAATGGAGGCATAAGAGTAAGCGCCAAACAGTAGAACCCAGTTCAATACCAGCGTAATACCACCGATAACTGCAATCACGATATGCTGTCGCGTGAGCACACCGCGTTTGAGTAAACCCAGCATGGCACAAGCGATAAACATGGCGAATGCACCAAATACACAACGCCAGAACACAACTGTTACCGCAGGTTGCCCTGATGCGATAACCGGCCAGCCCACAGTACCGGAAATAAGCATAGCTGCGACCATTTCCATTGCCCCGCGAGCTTTCATTTTTATCATTCTCTCTCCGTAATCGCTGCCAGGATGCTTTTGTATTTGAGTGCTTGGCACTCAACAGACAATACATTAAAATGAACAAGTGACTATTATGGTGAACGACAATCAACCGTTCGTCAAGATGAACAAATGAATGATATGGTGAACAATGACTCACTTTATGCCCGATAACTCAGACCAAGCAGCAACCCCGATTGGCTTGCTTTCTGCCTCTATTCGCCGGGAACGTGAGAAGTTAGGACTGACGGTAACGGAATTAGCAAAGCGTGCAGGTATCGCGAAATCGACGTTATCGCAATTGGAAGGCGGAGCGGGTAATCCCAGTTTGGAAACACTGTGGTCGTTAGCCATGGCACTGGATGTCCCGGTCAGTCGGCTTATCGCCCAGCCGTGCTTGCATGTTCAGGTGATCAGGGCCAATGAAGGGATTACTGCGGTTTCTGAACAGGCGAACTACACCGCGACGTTGCTGGCTGCCTGCCCCACAGGGGTACAGCGGGATATCTATCGGATTAATGTTCAACCCGGTGAACTCAGGCGCTCCCGAGCACATATGCCCGGTACCATTGAACATGTGATTATCAGTTCAGGAAAAGCCAGAATCGGCCCAGTTGACCAAGCAGTTGAGTTAAACGCAGGAGACTACATTAGCTATTCTGCTGATGTGGAACATATTTTTGAAGCACTGGCCGTGGATACCACTGCGGTGATGATGATTGAGCACACATAAGCTATCGAGATATCCGTGGTCATACAGAATTCCGACCGACACCCCAGCATAACTGTTGGTTAGGTTGTGATAGACGTCGACTCTGCTATTATCAACAGGCTGCTGCCATTTTGTATCATATTTTGTAGAATAATCATCTGCATAAGGCATGGATTAAGGCCACTGAGGAGAATTATGCCGAACGCACCGAAAGACAACTCAGCCCCACTGGCGGCGGGGATTGAAACCGGCAAAAAAGCCATTTCCTATATGACCCGGCTGAGTAACCACATCAAAGCTTACCCAGTGGTTGCCCATATTATCCGTGCCACCGATCGCTTTAATGACCGGATGGGCAGCCAGTTTGGTGCAGCTATTACGTATTTTTCTTTTTTGTCACTGATCCCTATTTTGATGGTTTCTTTCGCCGCAGTCGGTTTTGTCCTGGCGTCTAATCCTGACTTATTAGCTGAATTAATTAATAAAATTGTCAATACCATCAGTGATCCAACACTGGCCGCTACACTTAAAAACACGGTAAATACCGCAATCCAGCAGCGCACCACCGTCGGCTTGACTGGCTTAGCGATTGCGCTGTATTCCGGTATCAGTTGGATGGGGAACTTACGCGAGGCGATTCGTGCTCAATCACGAGATGTGTGGGAGCGTAATCCACAGGATCAGGAAAAGTTCTACTACCGTTATGCCCGCGATTTTATCTCGCTGACTGGGTTGGTTATCGCACTGATTATCACCCTGTCACTGACGTCAATTGCCGGTGCTGCACAATCTGCCATTGTTGATGCATTAGGATTGGGGGGGATTGATTGGTTACGGCCCGTTATGACGCTGATTGCGCTGTCGATCTCTATTACGGCTAACTATTTGTTATTTTTATGGATATTCTGGATTCTGCCGCGCCATAAACCTAAGAAAAAAGCGTTACTGCGCGGTACCCTGATTGCCGCTATCGGCTTTGAGATAATTAAGTTTGTCATGACGATGATGCTACCACGCCTTGCCAGTTCGCCGTCCGGGGCGGCTTTTGGCTCCGTTATTGGTTTAATGGCGTTTTTCTACTTTTTTGCCCGGCTAACGTTATTTTGTGCCGCCTGGATAGCCACAGCCCACTACGCTGAGGATGAAACCTTACCGCAAGGCGGGGGAAACAAGGCCACCCAATAAGCCCAACCAGATAGGGTCAATACCCCATTAATGATAAATAAGCATTATGGGGTTTGCTCACCTCGCTGACTTATCACTACACTGGCCGCCGTTATCAAAAACAGAGGGCAATCCGTGTCGCGTTATATAAAAAAACCGTGGTTTTTACTGATACTACTGGCAGTTGTGCTGCTGGCCGCGGTGTATAAATTGCGTTTTAGCAATGCGGATGCACTGTGGAAAATCGTCAGCCAGCAATGTGTTCCCCATATGGTCGCAGAACATAACCCACAACCTTGTGTCGCGGCTGATATACCGGCGGGTTTTGTGGTGTATAAAGCGAACATTGGATCATTGCAGTATTTACTGATGCCGACTGCCAAAATCAGCGGCATGGAAAGCCCACAGTTGTTAACCAGCAGCAGCCCAAACTACTTCTTTGATGCCTGGCAAGCCCGTCACTTTATGGCCGATAAATATGGCGCACCAATTAATGATGCTGATATCTCGCTAACCATTAATTCAAGATACGGGCGTAGTCAGGACCATTTACATATCCATATTTCTTGCCTGAAACCACAGGTAAAAGCGGCGCTGGCAGCGCAAGAGGCAAACTTCCGTCAGCAGTGGCAGTCCCTGCCAGGTGGTCTGTTAGGTCATGACTATCTGGTACGGCGCACAACGGCTGCTGAATTGCAGCAATCAGGTGCATTCCGCCTGTTAGCTGATGAGGTGGCTGGGGCGAAAGATAGTATGGGCCGCTATGGTTTAGCCATGACCGCATTGCCTGATGGGGAATTTTTACTACTGGCAAGTCAGGCGAGTCTGACGAAACTGCACCGCGCATCAGTGGAAGAATTGCAAGATCACGCTTGTAATTTTCTATCACCACCGCCGCTGGTCTCTCCGTAGCGTTAAAACGGCTGGGCAGTTAGCTACTCGCTCTCACCGCCCAGCCGCTACCCTGTTCAAATTGATTGATTTACCGGCTCCCATTAGCCTGGCGATAGATCTTTTATTGCTCTATTTCTTTTGCTTCATTTTTTGCAGGAAAGGGGTGCACTGGTTTTCATCAGCCTCACTGGGCGAAATCAGTGCCAGTAAGGCCGCAGCAGGTGTGAGTGCGACACCCAATACAGCAGCAATGGCGCCACGGGCGATCAACGGCCCCGCTTTCACTCCAGCATCAGGCTGTTTAAATGTTCCTTTCACATACAGCGGAGAGCGTAGGGTCAGAATACGCAGCCCTTTGCTTTCTGGATTGATCGATAAGTCCAACCGCTCAGTAGCAAAGTTGATATTACCGGTAATGTTGATAATGGCATTCTCGGTATCAATAACAAACAGGCGCGGTGTTGCCAATCCATTGCGCAACTGCACATCGGCCACTGCGCAGTTAATTTTCACTTCATCATCACCAAACAGCTTCGCCACCAGATAGTTACCCACATTCAGCCCCAACAACTCCATCAGGCTACGGCTGATTAGCCCCTGATTCAGTAGCAAGCGCAGGTTACCATTACTGGTTGCCAGCAACGCAGCCACTGAGTTACCGGTAGCGGTAAATGATGCATCGCCATTCAACTGCCCCAGACTGTTGCGCATCGCCTGTACCTGTGGCAATAGCTCTTTCAATTGCAGGCGGCGGGCATGCAAATCAACCTTGCCGGTCATCGGATCTTTGTTGCCATTCAGCCGCAAAGTGGCATTAAGGTTACCGCCCGCCATGCCAAAACGCAGTGGATCGAGTCGTAGCTCACCGTCATTTAGTACCACGTGGGTAGACAGATTATTCAAAGGTAATGATTTATCCCGTTCGATACGCTTAGCCGCATACGTGACATCTGCATCCATCACTCCCCAACTTTTGGTATCAAACTTATCTGTTGGCAATACCTTATTTGCAGGCTGCCGGTTTCGCTCACCACGATTGGCCTTTTCCTGATTGGAGTCAGCACCAATCAAGGGGGCTAAATCAGTAAAACGTAATTTTTCTGATGACATTTTGCCCGTTAATTTCGGCCGTGGCTGGCTGGCGGTATAGGTCAGGCTGCCGTGAATATCACTGTCACCGATTTTACCGTTAAAGTTTTCATAGCGATAAACTGCGCCACCAGTTTGCTTTAGGCTGGCAATTAAGTGGCCATCGGTATTGTAAGGCGGGGTCGCGGGCAGCAATACACCGATAAGGGGATAGAGGTTGTCCAGACTGGCACCGGAAAATTTCAATTGCAGATCTAATCCCGCCAGATTGCCAGGGTCGGTTAAGGTACCGGCTACCACCACACGGGTAGAGCCAGAACGCACATCAGCCTGCAACGGGAATGGTACGCTCGCATCACTCATCGACAGCATGCCGCCTATTTTTCCGCTGCCGGTGAGTGGCTGGCTCTGATACTTGCCGTCAATTTTCCAGCCGAAAACATAATCTGGCGTATGGCTCTGCGCCTTATCCGTGACCTGTTTATCCTTTGTCTCATTACGAGTACCGGTCACCTCAGCAAACGGCAATGGCTTACCCAATGGGTCGATCACGGCGTGCAACTCAGCTTTCAGAATGGCATCACTGAGGGTTATTTCACCGCGATCAAACACAATATCGTTAATATTCACTGACCAAGATGAAGAAGGTGCCTCACCCTGCGTAGGGCTATTGGCCAGATTGAAGGTCCAGTTATTCTTACCGTTAGCCAGACGAAGCAGCTTGGCATTCGGTTGTGTTAGCCAGATACGAGGGATCCACACTTTCTGTGCCAATAAAGCCAACGGCGCAATACTGGCATCAACCCGTTTTAACGTGACCATTTCCCCAGCCGGAAAATCTGTGGCTAGCGTGTTAGTTTTATTATCTGTTTTATCACTGACTAAATCTGACGGGTTGCCCAACACCAAATCTTCAGCATGGATATGTGGCCATGGTACCCAACCGCGCCAACCCGGCTCATCCCCTTTACGTGACCAATCCACCCCCAAGTTGCCACGGATAGCAAACGGCCGCTGCAACTCAGCAGAGACTTTTTCATTGATGGTTGGCTTCAAACGGTTCCAGTCAAAGGTCATCACGAAAATCACCGTCGCCGCCAGTAGCAGCACGATAAGCCCACCAACACCTGTCAGCACTTTTCCGGTTTTTGTCATAACAGCTCCATGCCCGTACTCATAATAGATAAAGCTAAATCCGACACCAGGCGCGTATTTAATGGACGTCAGTTCACGGTAATTTAATCGAAAAATCAGCCATAAAAATAGTTAACTGATTAATAGTGCGGATTCAGAAGACTACACTAACCATAGTCGATGATGGTTTAGAATCCATTATTTGGGCAGTTGAATCCGGTGATGCGCAGAGGCAACACGGCAGGGAAGTGCTTTTTCTCAGAGAAGGTTAGCCACAAAACAACATAGGCAGCGTCTGTAATCTATCAAATGAAGTTGGCCGGGACAGATAATAACCCTGTGCGGCAGCGGCATCAGAGCGTTGCACCATGGCCCACTCCTGCGAGGTCTCAACCCCTTCAACTATAACCCCTTTGCAGTAGCGCCCCATTAAGGTGACCAAGGTGAAGAACAGTTGGTTTCCAACCTCACTTTCTTGCAACACAATAAATAAATCTCTGGCGACTTTGATGTACTCATAGCGCCAACTGATAAATGAAGTGAAATTGGCCAGCCCGCTGCCAAAATCATCCAACCAGAGTCGGTCAGCTTCAGCAATACGCGCAAAAGGAGTATCAAGGGAGGTATCAACGTGCTCGAGTAATTCAAAGCGAATATAGGGCATAGCATCGATCAGCAATTTGGCTTGCAGATCATCTTGCATCGCCATCAATGCCTGTCCATCAATGTTGATCGAAACCAGTACCGAGTGATGAACAAATATGGCGTGCCACTGCTTAATCATATTCAACTGCTCCAGTACCACATCCAAACGAGCGCGGATACTAATAGCACTGAAGTAATCCTCTGGATTTAAACGTGTATCCGGGGATGAAGGATGAAAAACAGCCGTGAGCAGTTCAATCGCCAGCAACGCACCAGATGTGCGATAGATAGGTTGAAAAGTGTACCGACGCTGACATTGCCGCCAGAAGCTCTGTCCTTTATTTCGATCAATAGCGGCAAAGGATGGCGCAAGTAAACCTGATACTTTATTGGTCATCATCAGTTTAGTCGCCATGTTGCAAGACACCGTACAGTAATGGCAGCGTATATCGCGGCCAGCCTGATTGCATCCTGTGGTAAACGGTTTTCTTTCTGGAGATGTTATCGACTCGAACGACCAGAACTTTATATAGCGGCATGACAGATTATCGCTCCCAAGCAGGCTGGCACGGTACATTAAAGCCATCTACAGTAGTTAACTCAATAATGCCATTAATGTTAATGGAGGTCTGTATGCCTTATGTAAATATTAAAATTACTCGCGAAGGAGCGACGGCGGAGCAGAAAAAACAGCTAATCGCCGGAGTCACCCAACTATTAGTCGATACCTTAGGTAAAAACCCCGCGACTACGGTCGTCGTGATTGATGAAGTGGACACTGATAACTGGGGTATTGGTGGTCAAAGCGTCACCGAACTGCGGAAATCACCATAATTCTGTTCTGAGTGGCGGGAAACTTGTCAGTTTCCCGACCTACATCATAAAAAATTTAAAACGTCGTTTTAATACTATTGACTCCGACTAAGCCAGCAGTGAGACTATAGTCAAAGTCATTGGCGTTGTAGCACGGCTGCAAACAACGCTACAACGTCAAGTTAGCCGGGGATAACCCAATATCATTCCCATCACTGACTCATCATTCAGAAATAGGCCGCTTTCCATGACCAGCAAAAATATTGCCGTTATCGGCGAATGCATGATTGAACTGTCACAAAAAGGTACCGATCTTAGCCGGGGTTTTGGCGGTGATACGCTGAACACAGCGGTGTATGTTGCCCGTCAGGTATCAAAGCAGGCTTTGAATGTACATTACGTGACCGCATTGGGGACTGATAACTTCAGTGAAGAGATGCTGGCTGCCTGGCAGCAAGAACAAATCCACACTGATCTTATTCAGCGTATGGATAATAAGTTGCCGGGTCTGTACTTCATCGAAACCGACAACACCGGTGAGCGAACCTTCTATTACTGGCGCAATGATGCCGCAGCCCGTTTCTGGTTGACCAGTCCGGCAGCCGATGAAATCTGCCAGCGGCTGGAAAAATTTGATTATCTGTACCTCAGTGGGATCAGTTTAGCCATTCTGGACAACGCATCGCGCCAGCGTCTGCTGCAATTGCTGCGCGCCTGTCGTGCCAACGGCGGCAAAGTTATCTTTGATAACAACTACCGCCCACGCCTGTGGCAGAGCAAGCAAGAGACTCAGGAAGCCTACCGTGACATGTTAGCCTGTACGGATATCGCGTTCCTGACACTGGATGATGAAGATATGCTGTGGGGCGAGAAGCCACTGGAACAGGTGATTGCAAGCACTCAGGCTTTGGGCGTGAGCGAGATTATCATCAAGCGTGGTGCGGACTCGTGTATCGTCTGGGTAAAAGACGGTTTTGAAGCCCATCAATATGATGTTCCCGCGGTCAAACTGCCGAAAGAGAAAGTGGTGGATACCACCGCTGCCGGGGATTCCTTCAGTGCGGGCTATCTGGCGGTTCGCTTAACGGGCGGTAGCGCCCACGACGCAGCAGTACGTGGCCATTTAACAGCCAGCACGGTGATTCAATATCGTGGTGCTATCATTCCACTGGCGGCAATGCCAGCAGTTTGATACTCGCCAACAGGTTCAGGCGGCCGGTGACTGACGTCGCTACGGTCCGCCTCTGCTGCTTCATATCGTCATGAATTCATTTCATTAACGACAAGCCCGGCACATACCGCCCGGGCTTTTTTGATTACTGCGCAGTGGTCGGTGTTGGTGGTGCTGCTTCCGCTGCCGCTACTGTTGGCGTGGCATCCTCTGGCACCACCGTATGGGGTGTCATAATTGCGTTATACGCCGCCTGTAATGCCTTCACATTCACTTCTGGCTCGCCTTTCGGTTGCGTCAGAATCAACGTGGTATCTTGCGATAACTGCTGTTTCAATTCCTGATTAAGCTCAGCCAGCGTCAAACCCGACAAGAATGCCTGGCGCAACTTCTGGTACTGTTCCGGGGCGATATCAACTACGCCACTTTGCTGTGAACGCAAACGTTGGCTCATCAAAATGTCGGTATCAGTGCGGGCATAGGTTGCAAACAACTTACTTAGCTGATCATTTTTCTGCACCATCAACGCATCAAACTCAGCCTGACTCAGGCCATTAGCGCGCAAGCTAGCCAGTTCACGGGCGACAAAACTCATCCCTGGCGTCAGGTTTTCAGCCGGCGTATTCAAGTGGATAGCACATTGCGCACGCTGATATTGCACCCGGCAATCAAAGCCCAGTTTCAGGTTCTTCTGATCACTTTTATCCAACACTTGCTGGATATGCCAGAACAGCGCCTCGCGCGCCAAATCACTGCGCCAGTAGCGGCTCAATGCGATGGAATCCTGAATAGGATGCCATGGGGTATCCCACATCAGCGATAGCGTATCTTGTGCCGCTTGTTCATTAATAAGGCTTACCGGCTCTGGCGGCAATGGCGCTAACATCGCAATCGGTGCAGGTGTCGCGCGTTTCCCTTTCAGCTCAGAGAACGTTTTGCCAATTTGGGCGGCAATGCTGCGGCTATCCACGTTTCCGACCACGTACAACGTCATCGCATCCGGGGTGTACCACTGTTCATAAAACTGTTTTAGCTTTTCGACATCGACCGGCTTCGCCACAGGTTGACCCGGATCATGCCCAATCAAAGAAGAACCTTTAAGCCGATAACGCCACCAAGGTTCCTGAATATTTTGCGGGAAAGTGGCAATAGGATCGGTGGCACCATTCAGTGCTGCATTAACGGTTTGTTCATTTACAGCCAGCTTGCCACTGGTATCAGATAACCAGGCCAGCGCTTCCTTCATCAGGTCGGGGCGGTTATTGGGCAAACTTAAGCTGTATAACGTGAAATCATAAGATGTAATGGCCGGTGGCAACGGGCGCTCGTTATCGACCCCTTGTTGCCACAGCGACTGAAGTTGGGCGGGAGTAAAACTCGCGCTACTCATTAATGCCAGGCGTGGTAGCAGATGGGCAAAGCCAACTTGCTGTGCGCTTTCAGATAATGAGCCAGTATTAACAACCAGACGTAACTCGATCCGATCGCTTGGGCGTTGCGGCGTAGCCAGCAACTGCCATGAGAACCCGTTTTCTAACTTCCCCTGCTGCCAGGCAGGATCGGGTTGTAGTGCTTCAGCCTGCACATTACTGCTGGCGGCAGCCAACAATAATCCACCAACTATGAGACGAATTCTGGTGCCCTGCATGTGAACCCCTACTTAATAAACTATCCAATTTTAAAACGATACAAATTTACACCAGCCAGTCGTGTTTTCACCCGAACAGCCCATGTTTAACTTGTCAGCGCCATCGATATGGCAGCCATAAAGACATGCATAAACCAATCCAGCTTTAATAACCCCAGTCCAGCCATCACAAACTGATCGCTCTGCCGTCATTATTAGGCGAAAAATCAACGGTCAACGCCACCGTGAAAACCGGAGGTGGCAGTGTACCATTCTGTTAGACCGCATGCTTTTGCCGATGTCACTCAACAGAGTAAAAAATAGTAGCTAAAGGGTATTTAACACCAGAAAATGGATCGCGGGGCATTATTTTCGCGATTATAGTGCAGAGGTGCTACCGGTGACAGCAAGCCACCGGTAGTGATTTGGTCGTATTAATCGACGGAATCTTGGTTATATCTTGCGCACTTGGTGCTACGAATTCGCACTTGATGCTACGAAGAAGAAAGACCGTTTTTTATCTCACTGTTAGGTGGTGTTTTGTTTGATAACACCGCCTGCAACTGGTCGTTATCCAGTTGTTTACACCATTTGGCAACCACAATAGTTGCCACACCGTTACCTATCAGGTTAGTCAGGGCGCGAGCTTCGGACATAAAGCGATCGATACCCAGAATCAGCGCCAACCCGGCCAGTGGTAAATGCCCAACCGCAGAGATGGTCGCCGCCAACACAATAAAGCCACTGCCTGTCACACCGGCCGCACCTTTTGAGGAGAGCAGCAGTACTACCAGTAATGTGACCTGATGAATAACATCCATATGGGTGTTGGTCGCCTGCGCAATAAACACTGCCGCCATGGTCAGGTAGATAGAGGTGCCGTCCAAATTAAAGGAGTAACCGGTCGGGATAACCAACCCCACCACCGATTTCTTACACCCTGCTTTCTCCATCTTATCGAGCATGCGCGGGAGCACGGACTCAGAAGATGACGTCCCCAATACGATCAGCAGTTCTTCTCTTATATAGCGGATAAATTTGAAGATGTTAAAGCCATTGAATCTCGCAATCGACCCCAGCACCACCACCACAAACAGAATACAGGTCGCGTAGAAGCAAATAATCAACTGCCCCAGTTGCACCAAGCTGCCGACACCATACTTACCAATAGTAAAGGCCATCGCACCGAAAGCACCAATCGGCGCCAGGCGCATAATCATATTGATGATACCGAAGATAACGCGGGAGAAACTCTCGATAACATTAAAGATGAGCTGACCTTTTTCACCCAAACGGTGCAGGGCAAAACCGAACAGAACAGCAAACATCAATACTTGCAGAATATTACCGCTGGCAAACGCGCCTACCACACTGCCTGGGATGATATCCAGCAAGAATGGCACAATCCCTTGTTGCGAGGCTTGTTCGGCATAAAGTGCAACTGCTTTGGCATCCAAAGTTGCCGGGTCGATATTCATACCGGCACCGGGTTGCACCACGTTCACAATCACCAGCCCAATCAATAGCGCAATGGTGCTGACAATCTCAAAATAGAGCAGTGCAATCGCACCGGTACGGCCAACGGCCTTCATACTTTCCATGCCCGCGATACCGGTAACCACGGTACAGAAAATCACGGGTGCGATAATCATTTTAATTAGTTTAACAAATCCATCACCCAGAGGTTTCATCTGAGCGCCAAGGTCAGGGTAAAAGTGCCCTAACAATACGCCCAAGGTAATCGCCGTTAACACCTGAAAATAAAGACTTTTAAATATTGAAACTTTCATGACTATGTCCTTTTGGGTAAATACACGGCAGCCTGTCGCTTAACTCTTTGTGATGATTGAGTGACACTTCTTTTTTATCCGTGCTTGCGCGGAAAATAACACCCTCATAACAATATGGAAATTATTAGTTGCACTGGATTGCACCCTTAACACGAAATTAAGAACTGAAACGCTTCAAGCGGGAGCAACAACGGAAAAACAGACAGATCAACCAGACAATTAACCAAAATGATTAGTCCGCAGAAGGGGTAGAAATGAGATAAATAATCGGGATGGTGTGTCGGGGAAAAGAAGGTTTTTGAACGACGTGAACAGCCGATGTATTGCAGCAATAGCCCCCTTTAAGGATGATTAGTCAAGGGGGCGAGTTAGCCATTTCCAGTAAGCTTATTTAATTGCCCGGGTGGGCACGGTGGCAGCACTGTTAATGGCGACTTCGTTAATGGCACTCCACTTATTGATATCTGTGCCAAAAGTGTCCAGCTTGATATATTTGGCTGTCACCGGTGCAAAAGTCAGCTTCTCACCGTTTTTGTCCGCCGTAGAGGTTTCCAGCCCTTGCGCAAGCGGCTGCCAACTCTTCCCATCACTGGAATGGGCGATGGAGAACTTCAGTTTGCGTTCGGTGGGTTTAAATGGAACCACGAGAATATTTTCAATGGATTGCGCTTTATCCAATTCCAGTTGAATCCAGCTATCTCCTGATGCTGCCCATCGCGTTTTTACATCGCCGTCGGCAATATTCGCCGGAACATGGCCTTTCTCACTGTCATAACCCGATGCAGTGACAGCAACAATCTGCGCGGCATAACCCGATGCGCAGAACAACGAACCTAACACCAGAGTGGCTAAAACCTGTTTTTTCATCAACCTATCCTTTTTATCACGACACAGGAACCCGAGAGGAAAGCGCCGGGACAAGCAACCCTGGGAAGCCACTGCCCGGCACTTTACCAACAGCGGCCCCAGCACGGGCCGCTGTCGGGACTATTTACGGCCGTTCGGTTGCAGCTTCTCACCCACATTGAGCAAGAACAGTTCATTATCACGGGTTGAGATCCGGGCTGAACCGTCGTCCATTCGGTAAGCACCTTCAGTAAAACCAGCACCATTCAGGAAAGGGGCTACTGCCTGTGGTTTATTGCGTAGTGAAGCCTCTAGCGCCAATAAAGCGTAAGGCTCAATGGCATCTATATCAGCATATTGACGATCCGGTGAAGCCATAAAGAAACCATCGATATAGCGGGTTTTAACGATGTTATCGCCGATTTTCTCTGCTAATAAACGATACTCCGCCACCTGACTGGCATGGTAGAGATCCAACAAAGCAAACAATGCGTAAGGATCGCTGTTGGTAGTATCCAACTTGATCTTCACCTCTTTACCCGGTGCGGTACCGAGATCACCCAGCCCCTGATCGTTTGCAATACCGCGAGCCACTTTCCACAACAGTGGATCATTATCAATGGCATAAGCACGGGCATATGAAATCAGGAATTCGTTGCCCGCTTTGTACGGCTTGAGTACGGTGCCTTTTTTGCCGTAATAGCCATCACGCGGCAGTGTATAATTGGATAAGTCCTGCCCATCAGCAATCATTGGGCGGAAGGTGTTGTCCTTATCGTTATAAGCATATTGCGCGAATGCTTTTAGGCCATCCACGGTCCATTTCAATAAATCCGGCCCTTGATTGCCCAGATCTTTACCCAGTTGCAGTTGCATCAGCGCATTTTCAGAATAAAGCGTGCTGGTGCGCCCTTTGAGCATCATGTTGCCTTCCAATGCTGCCGGGCCAAACTCTGGACCAAACTGACGCTGGGCGCGGTCACCGAACTTGGAGTGGGTATCTGCGTCATCTGTTGGCTCTTCCCGTTTAAGAGCTTGGGTAAACTGATAAACACCAAGACCGGTTTTCGCATCACGTGGCAATACATACTGCGAGGCCAAACGCTTAGCCCACACTAATGCCTCTGGCTCCTGCTGATGTTTATAAAGCAGAGAAGCGGAATAAATCAGATCATTACCTGCATTGAGGAAGCTAAGCCCTTTGGTTGCAAAGAAGGGGGGCTGTTGCTCGAATTTACTTTCCCACAATTTCCCCATTGGTTTGCCATATTCGCCGTGGCGGCTGGTTTCGAGAATACGCCAGTCATAAACATGGGCGTTCCAGAAACCACGAATGAACCGGGCAGTGGCATCACTATCAACACTGAACATCAGGTCATAGTAGGGATAGGCATTTTTCAGTTCATGCACCATCTCTTTTTCACTCGGCCCTTCTGGTTGCAGCGTTTTCAAATCGACAAAGCGATGGCCGCCCCAATAGAGTAAGCCGCTCGGGTCCTGATAATTTTGGAAATGATAACGAACGATATCTTCAGCGCGTTTTTGGTAACGGGCGTCCTGGGTAAGCTGGCTCAGGCCGCTCATGACACGCATCAGATTTTGTTGTGCGGAGAAGTTTGATAACACAGCCCGACGGCCATCGGGGAATATCCATTCCATTTGTTGGCCAGTACGGGGGTCAACACCATCCGCCAATAACGGGCTGGGCTTATCACCGTGGTAAGTATCTGAAGCTTTGCTTAACACGTTATCGACATACTGTTTCACGACAGTGAGACGATCGGTATCCGCTGCCTGTCCGGCGGGTATATACAGCGTTGCCAGCGCTGCCATACTCAAGAATAACGCTCTTTTTTTCATTACTTGCTACCTGTCAAAAATCGTTATGTGAGGTGTGACCCCCTGAGGTCAGAATCTGATTATTTCAATAATGGATCAGAAGCTGTATTTCACCCCAACGCGATAACGGGTTTGACGTTCGTTGGTATTTTTGCTGCCAGCAACGTTACCAACTGCCATATAAGGAGACCAGTTTTTATCCCACTTGTAAGTCAATTTAAAATCGTGGCTCCAATCGTAGTTCTCGTTATTTGCCAGTATAACCCCAGCTTTATTGGCTTGTTTGTAGTCCAGCTCATAGTCTAATTGGTAATCTTTAAAGAATTTATAGCTAACCACGCTCGTCAGATTATAGCCATTTTCAGATGTATCTTTTGGCGTATTAATATTGGCGCTGGTGCGTTTGTAATAAGGACGATAACGGAAGGAAACAGAGAGATCGTCAACGATATTAGCCTTACCACGCAGGTAAGGACGATAACTATTGGCTGTGGAGCTTGAATCTAATGAGAAACCTGGTTCAATAGAAAATGTATTATCAATTTTGTATACATAGCTGGCAACGACTTCAGTACCATTGCTGACTGTTTCATTAAATGCTTTATCTTTGTCCTGAGCCCCTTTCCACTTGCCTTCCAGTGACAAACCGAAGCCATTTGCAAAGCGATGTGACATTAATAAACGATCTTTGTGGGTGTTACCACTTTGATCTTGCATTTCATGACGATAGTCAATAGTTACCGCCATTGCGCTAGTGCTGATAAGTGATGCCATTGCCAGAGATAGTAATTTAAATTTCATTCCAATTTCCCTTATTTTAAT
>NZ_JAZGQA010000062.1:0-23358 GCF_048593855.1 Yersinia sp. 2542 StPb PI | reverse complement strand
ATAATAATTCAACCAGAATTAGCCATGCTATTTAACTGAAGTGAATTTTTGTCACTTCAGTTAAATAATGGAAAAGATAACTTAGCAGATAGCTAAATACAACCAGATACCACACCGTGGCGATTTTCGAAACATATATATTCACTGTTAATATAATCCGCATACCACTGCATCATCTCTCTTCGCCCTTCCATATACTGCACATGGTTGTAAGTACCGCATATATCGCGTTCTTACCCAAATGAGCAAGCTTTGCCCCAGTTCGCACCGAGTAAAACATTGCTTATGGCGGTAGATGCTCATACTGGAACAGCAAAACATTTATGCCTTTTTGCGAATATTTATTTCTGTTCCCCTAACCGCCAACCCATCCATATAATCCCCATACCACTGCAACATCTCCCTACGCTGCTCCAGATACTGCGCATGGTTGTACGTACCACGAATGGTGTTCTTATCCGCATGAGCCAGCTGTAACTCAATCCACGCCGTGTTATAGCCTTGTTCGTGCAGGATGGTACTCATCGTGTGCCGGAAGCCGTGTCCTGTAGCCTTCCCATGATACCCAATCCTTTTCAGTACCTGATTGATACTCGCTTCGCTCATTGGTTTGGTGATGTCGTTGCGCCCAGGAAATACCAGGTTATAACGCCCCGTAATTGCCTGGATCTCTCGTAGTGCTGCCACAACTTGATCAGATAGTGGTACAAGGTGAGGACGGTGCATCTTCATCCTTTGTACCGGTACTTCCCAAACCCGCTTGTCGAAATCGAATTCTTCCCATTCAGCCATGCGGAGTTCAATGGTACGAACGCCAGTTAGCATCAGAATCTTTGTCGCTAGCCGAGTTATTGAGCTACCGGAATAAGCTGCGAGAGCCTCTAAGAAGGCAGGAAGTTCATCAGCTAACAGATGGGGGTAGTGCACAGATTTTGGCGGGGTTAACGCGCTTGCCAGCTCTGAGGCAGGGTTAGTTTCAGCCCGACCGGTGACAATGGCGTAACGAAACACTTGGTTGCAGGCCTGGCGGATTTTGCGCAGCTTGTCGAGGACGCCACGTTTTTCGAGTTTACGAAGTGAACTGAGGATCTCCAGAGGCTTTATCTCTGCTATTGGGCGCTTACCAATATCCGGGAAGATATCGTTTTCAAATGCTTCCATGATGTCTTCCGCGTAGCCTTTGGACCAGTTTGGCCGTTTGTACTCATGCCATTCCAGAGCAATAGCTTTAAAGGTATTTTCTACAGTCGCTTTGCGAGCTTGTTTTTCAACCTTTTTCTGTTCGCTGGGATCGATAGCGTTAGCGACTTGCCGCTTAGCTTCATCTCTTCGTTGTCTGGCTTCAGATAAGGAAATCTCTGGATAGATACCCAACGCCAGCATCTTTTGTTTGCCGTCAAAGCGGTACTGTAAGCGCCAATATTTAGATCCATTGGGATGAACCATTAAATGCATACCTTCGCCATCGGTAAGCTTATAAGGCTTGTCGGTAGGCTTTGCACTTCTTACCTTCACATCGGTTAATGCCATTTGGGGCTCTCCGTTGCTGGCTGTTGGTACAAGATTTCATTGAACGGGGATGTACCATCACATATACCAACAGATATTACTTGATGCAGGTAGATGTAGGTAGATACTGAGAGAGTTTCGACGCGCTGAAATCAGCCAACCCACTGAATTTCAGGCATAAAAAAAGACGTCAGTTGACGTCTATTTACTTCGAAATGGTACGCCCTACAGGATTCGAACCTGTGACCTACGGCTTAGAAGGCCGTTGCTCTATCCAACTGAGCTAAGGGCGCATTTGATATTTACCGCAGCACAGAACACTGCCGGTAGTCAGTTGCGGGTTGGATTATACGGGCAGTCTCTTTCGAGTCAATGGGTTTTCGCCTTACGGTTTATCATCTGGCTATTTAATCGTTAATTAATCGTTATTATACGCCTGACAGCACGCCCCGCTTCTGACAAAATAGGCACATTCCCGCTTTTTTTAATTGATGGATCCCTCCACTGATGTCAGCAAAAATTATTGATGGTAAAACGATTGCGCAGCAGGTAAGAAATGAAGTTGCTGCGTTGGTACAGAAACGTTTGGCTGCCGGTAAGCGTGCTCCCGGCCTTGCTGTAGTATTAGTTGGTGTCAACCCAGCCTCACAAATTTATGTCGCCAGTAAGCGTAAGGCGTGCGAAGAGGTCGGTTTTGTTTCGCGTTCTTATGATCTGCCAGTGACCACCACTGAGGCAGAGCTGCTGGCATTGATTGATTCACTGAATGACGATGGTGAAATTGATGGGATTCTGGTGCAACTACCACTGCCTGCCGGTATTGATAATGTCAAAGTACTGGAACGTATCCACCCAGATAAAGATGTAGATGGCTTCCACCCGTATAACGTGGGCCGTCTGTGTCAACGCGCACCGAAATTGCGCCCTTGTACCCCACGCGGCATCGTTACCTTGCTGGAGCGTTATAATATCTCGACTTACGGCCTCAATGCAGTTGTGGTCGGTGCATCCAATATTGTAGGCCGCCCGATGAGCCTTGAACTGCTGCTAGCAGGTTGCACTACCACCGTCACGCATCGTTTTACCAAAAATCTGCGCCAACATGTGGAAAATGCTGACTTGCTGGTGGTTGCCGTGGGTAAACCCGGTTTTATTCCCGGTGAATGGATTAAACCTGGTGCTATCGTGATTGATGTAGGCATTAACCGTCTGGAAAGTGGTAAAGTAGTCGGCGATGTAGAATTTGATGTCGCCGTTGAGCGTGCGGGTTGGATTACACCGGTTCCCGGTGGCGTCGGGCCGATGACCGTTGCAACACTGATACAAAATACCTTGCAAGCCTGCGAGGAATATCACGACATCAACGAAAATTGATTGTAAGGATAGGAATGGACATTTTTCATTTGGAAAAACACCCGCACGTTGAGCTGTGTGACTTATTAAAGTTACAGGGCTGGAACGACAGCGGTGCCTCAGCGAAAGCCGCCATCGCAGATGGACAGGTGAAAGTCGACGGGAATGTAGAAACGCGTAAGCGCTGCAAAATCCTGGCTGACCAGATTGTTGAGTTTCAAGGCATGAAAGTGCAGGTTAAAGCCTAATCACCTCAGCAAAGGCGAGTTCTAGCTGGTTATTGCGAAAGACTGCCATGGCGAGATAAGGGCAAAAAAATGCGGTTACTGGTCAGCACCAGAACCGCAATTTTTTTAGATGCAGATAGCTAAATTGCACCTATCCACCCAATACCATGCTATTTACGGCGCCATATCGTCCCTTGTGGGCCATCTTCCAGCACAATACCCAGCTCATTCAACTGATCACGGGCCGAATCGGCCAGCGCCCAATCTTTACTGCTACGGGCATCGTTACGTTGCTTAATCAACGCTTCTATTTTTGCTACTTCGTCGTCATTAGTCTGCGCGCCGCTTTGTAAAAATAGCTCTGGATCCTGCTCTAATAATCCCAGCACATGGGCCAGTTTACGCAATTCTGCCGCTAAGCCATTCGCCGCCATAATATCTTCAGTTTTCAGGCGGTTTACTTCACGGGCAATATCAAACAGTACCGAATAGGCTTCTGGCGTATTAAAATCATCATCCATTGCGGCACGGAAACGCGCTTCAAACTCTGCACCACCCGCAGGCGTCGCACTCGCATCAGTCCCACGTAGAGCGGTATACAGGCGTTCTAGTGAGGCACGTGCCTGTTTGAGGTTCTCTTCGCTGTAGTTAAGCTGACTGCGATAGTGGCCGGACATCAGGAAGTAACGTACGGTTTCAGCATCGTAATAGGCCAGCACATCACGAATGGTGAAAAAGTTATTCAGTGATTTAGACATTTTTTCTTTGTCAATCATCACCATACCGGAGTGCATCCAGTAGTTCACATAGGGACCATCATGGGCACAGGTAGATTGTGCAATTTCATTTTCGTGGTGCGGGAACATCAAATCAGAACCGCCGCCGTGAATATCAAAATGTGCGCCCAACTGTTTGCCATTCATCGCCGAGCACTCGATATGCCAGCCAGGGCGGCCCGGCCCCCAAGGCGATGCCCAACTTGGTTCACCCGGTTTAGACATTTTCCACAAGACAAAATCCATCGGATTACGTTTAACATCAGCCACTTCAACCCGGGCACCGGCCTGCAATTGATCCAAATCCTGACGGGACAGCAAACCGTAATCAGGATCACTGTCCACAGCAAACATTACATCGCCATTTGACGCGACATAAGCGTGATCACGGGCAATCAAACGCTCAGTCAGCGCAATAATTTCAGGAATATGGTGAGTCGCACGCGGCTCTAAATCAGGGCGTTCAAGATTCAGTGCATCGAAATCTTTATGCATTTCTGCCAGCATACGTGTCGTCAGTTGCTCACAGCTTTCATTGTTTTCCAATGCGCGCTTGATAATTTTATCGTCAACATCGGTAACGTTACGCACATACGTCAGAGAGTAACCTAAATAACGCAAATAACGCGCCACGACGTCGAAAGCGACAAAAGTACGCCCATGCCCAATGTGACACAGGTCATAAATGGTGATCCCGCATACGTACATACCAATTTTACCGGCATGAATAGGCTTGAATTCCTCTTTTTGGCGACTCAGTGTATTAAAAATCTTTAGCATCGGGACATTCCGTGGTTTTTGTTTTGCGGTAAGCATGGTTTATACCCAAACTCATTGGCGTTGCCGGTAGAGCGCAAACAACGTCAAGGACGAGGGAGATAAAAGGATATCATCAGATTATGCGGTAAATCAGCCACTGATTCAGCACTTTTTCACACATCTTGCTGGCGTTTCGAGTGCTGACTCAATCTCAGAGTTATGATATAAGAGCCGTCTAAAGAGTTACGACTCATTTGTGAATACACTATTACACTAGCAGGAACATTATTATGGTCACGTTTCATACTAATCACGGCGATATCGTCGTCAATACCTTCGCGGATAAAGCGCCGGTTACCGTTGAAAACTTCCTGAACTACTGCCGTAAGGGCTTCTATGATAACACTATCTTCCACCGTGTTATCGACGGTTTCATGATTCAAGGCGGTGGTTTTGAGCCGGGCATGAACCAGAAAACCACGGATGCAACTATCAAAAACGAAGCTAACAACGGCCTGAAAAACACCCGTGGCACCCTGGCAATGGCGCGTACCAACGATCCGCACTCTGCCACTGCACAGTTCTTCATTAACGTTGCCGACAACGACTTCCTGAACTTCCGTTCAGAGCGCCCAGATGGTTGGGGTTACTGCGTATTTGCTGAAGTCACTGAAGGTCTGGACGTTGTTGATAAAATCAAAAACGTTGCTACTGGCCGTAGCGGTATGCATCAGGATGTACCAAAAGAAGATGTGATCATCAAAAGCGTCACTATTAGCGAATAATGACAGCTTAATGAGCACGCTTTTTATTGCAGATCTGCATCTTAGCGTTCAGGAACCGGCAATCACTGCCGGTTTCCTGCATTTTATACAGCGTGAAGCCATTCATGCTGATGCGTTATATATCCTGGGTGATCTGTTCGAGTCCTGGATTGGCGATGATGACCCCGAACCACTGTACCGGCAAGTTGCCGCTGCGCTGAAATCACTCCAACAACGGGGTGTACCTTGCTACTTTATCCACGGTAATCGTGACTTTTTGCTCGGTAAACGCTTTGCTCAAGAAAGTGGTATGACCCTGCTGCCGGAAGAGATAGTCGTCGAACTGTATGACCGTAAAATTGTTATTTTACATGGTGATACACTGTGCACCGATGACACCGACTATCAGCATTTTCGTCGTAGAGTACATAATCCACTGATTCAAAAACTGTTCCTGTGGCTACCTCTGCGTTTTCGTTTACGCATTGCGGCTTATATGCGTAACCAAAGTCAGCAGAACAATAGCGGCAAATCTGAACTTATCATGGATGTAAATCCACAAGCAGTGATTGATAGCCTCCAACGTAATGGCGTCAGTTGGATGATCCACGGGCATACGCATCGCCCAGCGGTTCACACCGTAGCACTCCCCGCCACAACCGCCCATCGAGTGGTTCTTGGTGCCTGGCATGTTGAGGGGTCGATGGTCAAAGTCACGGCAGACAACGTTGAGTTGATTAAATTCCCATTTTGACCTTCAGGTTTATCTGGCGAGTGGGTATAAAAAACCGATAAATCCCACTAAAAGCCGCGACGCAACCGTTTTCCTCGCCTTTGGCTCATGATATGCTCTACGCCCTCTTCGCCAGTCACGATTTAAGTAAAATCATTCTGGCCGACGCTTGCGCAATCACAGGAGCTTTACACTCATGGGAGCTAACCTCGATTCGGCTTATGCAGCCGGGGTTAAAATCGCTATCGTAATGGGGTCCAAGAGTGACTGGGCCACCATGCAGTTCGCCGCTGACGTGCTCACCACGCTCAATGTTCCATTTCATGTGGAAGTTGTCTCCGCACACCGCACCCCCGATAAGCTGTTCAGTTTTGCCGAGTCGGCCCAAACCAAGGGCTTACAGGTGATAATTGCCGGTGCCGGTGGTGCTGCACATCTGCCAGGTATGATTGCGGCAAAAACGCTGGTACCTGTTTTAGGTGTTCCGGTACAAAGTGCTGCGCTGAGTGGCGTCGACAGCCTGTATTCGATTGTACAAATGCCGCGCGGTATCCCAGTGGGGACCTTGGCTATCGGTAAAGCCGGTGCCGCCAATGCCGCTTTGCTGGCCGCACAAATATTGGCATTGCACGATGCTGAATTAGCCGCTCGTCTGGCTGATTGGCGCAAAAGCCAAACTGACGAAGTGCTGGATAATCCAGATCCTCGGGTGCCAGACTTACAGGTGAAGGCATGAAACCAGTTTGCGTATTAGGTAATGGCCAGCTAGGGCGCATGCTGCGTCAGGCTGGCGAACCACTGGGTATTGCCGTTTATCCGGTGGGCTTGGATGCGGAACCTGAAGCCGTGCCTTATCAGCACAGTGTGATTACCGCTGAGATTGAGCGCTGGCCAGAAACGGCGTTAACCCGTGAGCTCGCTACACACACCGCTTTTGTTAACCGCGATATCTTCCCGCGTCTGGCCGATCGCCTAACACAAAAGCAATTGCTCGATAGCCTGAATCTGCCAACCGCACCGTGGCAGCTATTAGCAAGTAGTAGCGAATGGCCGCAGGTCTTTGCAACATTAGGTGAGCTGGCCATTGTCAAACGTCGGGTCGGAGGCTATGACGGACGTGGTCAGTGGCGGTTGCGGGCAGGTGATCAGGATACCTTACCGACTGATGCTTACGGTGAATGCATCGTTGAGCAAGGGATTAACTTCAGCGGTGAAGTTTCGCTGGTCGGCGCACGCAGCAGCCAGGGAAAATCGGTGTTTTACCCGTTAACCCACAATCTGCATGAAGATGGCATCCTGCGTATGAGTGTGGCTTTGCCACAGCCCGATAGCAGATTACAGCAACAAGCTGAAAAAATGCTGTCAGCCATTATGGATAAGCTGAATTATGTTGGCGTAATGGCCATGGAGTGCTTTATCGTTGGCGACAATCTGTTGATCAATGAGCTGGCACCACGGGTACATAATAGCGGTCACTGGACGCAAAATGGTGCGTCAATAAGCCAGTTTGAGCTACATCTGCGTGCCATTTTGGACCTGCCCTTACCGACGCCGGTGGTCAACACCCCATCAGCGATGGTCAACCTGATTGGCACGCC
This sequence comes from Yersinia sp. 2542 StPb PI, assembly GCF_048593855.1. Taxonomy (NCBI): domain Bacteria; kingdom Pseudomonadati; phylum Pseudomonadota; class Gammaproteobacteria; order Enterobacterales; family Yersiniaceae; genus Yersinia; species Yersinia sp. 2542 StPb PI. The sequence continues at coordinate 15,639 of NZ_JAZGQA010000062.1, read as the reverse complement.
AGTGAACATCGAATGGCTATCTCTGCCGTTGGTGCATCTGCACTGGTATGAAAAAGAAGTGCGCGCAGGCCGTAAAGTAGGTCATCTGAATTTGAACCACCCCGATGGCGCACAATTACGTGCTGCACTGGCCGCACTCGCGCCGTTGTTACCAGCGGAATACCAGAACGCGCTGATCTGGGCGCAGGATAAGCTGTAACTCATCTGGCCTGCCCCACAAATTGTTGGCGTTGCAGCCACACTGCAACGCCAGGTTACCCAAATAGGCTAACTGTCATAATTGCGGAACAGCGCCCTTCCCTGTAACAAACGCGCACCTAACCAACCGCCACACAGTGACAACAATAGCGCGCCAGCCAACGGCAACAGCCACCACATCACCCAATTAGGCTGCCATGGGAAATCAAACACTAAGCGCTGCAATGCCCACAGTGCCGCCTCTGCTCCGATGGCAGCCGCCAGCCCGGCAACCAATCCCAGTAAGGCAAACTCCCACCACAAGGTACCTCGCAGTAAGCGTTTACTTGCGCCTAGTGTCCGGTAAACCACCAGCTCCTGACGTCGCTGACGCATCCCTACTTGAACCTGCGCCAACAGCAACAAAGTGCCACAGATGATAACCAGTATTACCATCACTTCCAGTGCACGGCTCACCTGCTGCAACACCTGCCCGACCTGTATAAGCATCGCGCCAATATCCAGCAAACTGAGTGTTGGGAACTGCCGATTCAGTTGTGTCAGCACCTCCCCGTCTCCTTGATAACGGAAACTGGTCAGCCAGGTTTGTGGCTGTTTATCCAATGCACCTGGCGGGAAGATAAAGTAGAAGTTTGGCCGCAGGCTTTCCCAATCCACCTGACGAATACTGCTAACTTTGGCTTCGAATGACTGCGTATCGCCGCTAAATGTCAGTTTATCGCCGATTTTAATCCCCAGCCTGTCAGCAATTCCTTGTTCCATCGACACTTCATCGGCTTTAGGTGGCCATTGACCGGCGGTCAAAATATTGTGCGCCGGTAAATCTTGCTGCCAGGTCAGATTCAATTCACGGTTAACCGCCTCACCACCGGGTTCATCTTCACGCACCCGCTCGGTGGCCAGTTGCTGGTTAATTTCAGACAGCCGTACCCGCACGATAGGATAGAACGTTGATGGCGTTATCTGATGTTGCGTCAGAAACTCAGTTACCTGTGGCACCTGTTGCGGTGTCATATTCAGCAAGAAGTAATTCGGGCTGTCCGGCGGCAATTGTTGCTGCCAACGATCCAATAGGTCCCCACGCAGTACCAATAACAATGCTAACAGCATAAAGGATAAAGAGAATGCCGCCAGTTGCGTTAACGTCATCCACGGTTGACGTAGCAAACGGTTGATTGCCAGCCGCAATGATAAACGGGTAACAGTCAGGCGGCGCAACAGTACCAGACTGCCCCAGCCAATCACGCCCAGTAATAACGCCAATACCACCATGCCAGCCAGAATGGCCCACAATAACGCGTTTCCCCCCATCAGCAATGCCAATAAGCCAATCACGATAACCAGCATTGCAGGAATAAAGTAACGCAGCGGCCAAACATTCGCGGAAACATCACGACGCAAAACCCGTAGCGGCTGGGTCGCGAGCAGTTGCCGATAGGGGCGCACACCCACTAGCAGCGAAATCAATACCAGCGACCCCATTGACCATACCCATGGCCATAAACCGGCTGCTGGCAATGCGGCCGGTAATACCGGTGACAATAAACGAACTAAAACCTTCTCGAATAAGAGACCAATCACGCTGCCACACAGGCCAGCCAACACCAGCACCGACAGCCACTGACCGATAATCAACCGCCGCAGTGCACGGTGTCCTGCACCTAATGTTTTCAGTACCGCAACTAAATCATAGCGGCTACGGCAATAGTGGCCCATCGCCACCGCAACGGCAGCAATCGAAAGTAGTAACGTCAATAGCGCCGATAACAGCAAGAACTGCTGCGCCCGTTGCAGCGATTTCCCCAACGCGCCACCTGATTCTTGTAAACCATACAACCGCTGCTCTGGTTTCAATTGTGGCGTAAGCCAGTCACTAAATTGGGTGACGCCATCAGGCTGGCCGGCGAACATATAACGATAGGTCAGACGGCTACCCGGCTGAATCGCACCGGTCTTTTCCACGTCAGCCAGATTGATCAAAATACGCGGCGCGGTTTGGAATGGATTAAAGCCAGAATCAGGCTCCTGAATAACTTCACCGACAATTTTCAGTGAAGTATCACCGACATCCAGCATATCGCCGACCTTAACCCCAAGCAGCGACAACAGCCTTGGAGCCACCAACACCGTACCCGGTTCAAGTACCGCGCCAGCAGGCAACGTATCTAATTTGCCATACAGCGGATAGGCTAAATCTGTGGCTTTCACATCAGCCAGTTGTGGGCGATCGCCCGCGAAGGTCATGGTCATAAACGATAACTGGCGACTGACGGTCAACCCTTGCCGTTTAGCTTCCAGCAACCACGCTTCAGGAACCGGATGCGCCGCACTCAGCACCCGATCGCCGGCCAAAAAATCGCGGCTTTGCTGACTTAGCCCTTTTTCCATCCGGTCACTGATGGTACCCAGCGCCAGCACACAAGCCACCGCCAGTGTTAATGCCAGCCAGACAATTAACAGTGAGGGTGAGCGCCACTCACGCCAAAACCAGCGCCAAATCATGCTTCCTCCCACAATTTGCCGTCCCGCAGCCGCAAGCGGCGCTGACAACGCCCCGCCAGTTGTACATCATGGGTAACCAGAATCAGTGTGGTGTCATAATCCCGATTCAATGAAAACAACAAATCAGCAATTCTGTCACCGGTATGGCGGTCAAGATTACCGGTCGGTTCATCGGCAAATAACACTTTAGGCCGCCCACTGAAGGCTCGGGCCAGTGCTACCCGCTGCTGCTCACCGCCAGAAAGCTGAGCGGGCAGATGATGTAGCCGTTTGCCCAATCCGAGTTGCTCTAATAACTCCACCGCATGGGCCTTACTATTGCGTTCGCTCTCTCCACGCAACAATGCAGGAAGCTGAACGTTCTCCAACGTATTGAGTGTGGGTACCAACATAAATGACTGAAACACGAAGCCGACGTTTTTTGCACGTAATTGCGCGCGCCCTTCTTCATCCATCGCGGTCAAAGACTGGCCGAGTAAACTCACCTCACCACTGCTGCCATCATCCAGGCCTGCCAGAATCCCCAGCAAAGTTGACTTGCCTGAACCCGACTCACCAATCAGCGCAATTGTCTGGGCGGGTTTGACAACCAGCTCAACTCCGGTAAGGATGGAGAGCTGTTGCTCACCCTGGCCGACGTATTTATTAAGATGATGAACTTCAAGAACGTTTTCCGCTGGCATCTTCCCTTCCTTTTACTGTTGGGATTATTCAGTTTGCGTGCCGCCGCAACCGATACATTGTTAATTCTTGGCGATAGCTTAAGCGCCGGTTACCGCCTGCCGATTGCCCAAGCATGGCCTTCACGGCTGGATAAAACATGGCAGGGAACACCGTCACTGCCGAAGGTAGTCAACGCCAGTATCAGTGGTGACACCGCCGCTCAAGGTTTGGCCCGCCTACCGGCCCTACTCAAACAACACCAACCGCGCTGGGTGCTGATAGAACTGGGAGCAAATGACGGCCTGCGTGGTTTTCCAACGCAAGATACTCAACGGGATCTGACACAAATTATCAATCAGATATTGGAAGCAAAAGCCCAACCTTTATTGATGCAAATCCGTATTCCGCCTAACTATGGTCGCCGTTATACTGCTGCTTTCACCGCGATGTATCCACAACTGGCACAGCAATTTAACATTCCATTGGTTCCTTTTTTTATGGAAGCTGTTGCTGTGAAACCGCAGTGGATGCAGGATGATGGCTTACACCCTAACGCCGCGGCCCAACCCTTCATCGCCGATTGGATGGCGCAACAACTTAAACCATTAGTGACCAATAAGCAGTAATAGCACTTGTTCAAACAAATAGAATCACTCACCAGGTAAAGTTATGCAAAAAACTGTATTAATTACCGGTTGTTCCAGCGGTATCGGGCTGGTTGCAGCACAGGATTTGAAAAACAGGGGCTATCGCGTACTGGCCGCCTGCCGTAAACCTGATGATGTGGCAAAGATGACGCAATTGGGTCTGGAAGGTATTGAACTGGATTTGGATGACAGTGCCAGTGTGGAACGTGCTGCTGCGCAGGTTATCGAACTGACTGGCGGGCGCTTATACGGCCTGTTTAACAATGGTGGTTTCGGCCTGTATGGCCCATTGCACACCATTTCACGCCAGCAGTTGGAAAAGCAGTTTTCCACCAATCTATTCGGCACCCACCAGCTCACGCAATTGCTGTTGCCAGCAATGTTGCCTCACGGCGAAGGGCGTATAATTCAAACCAGTTCGGTGATGGGGTTGGTTTCTACCGCAGGTCGCGGCGCTTATGCGGCCAGCAAATATGCGCTGGAAGCCTGGTCTGATGCACTACGTATGGAACTGCACGACAGTGGTGTACATGTTTGTCTGATTGAACCCGGCCCGATCAGTACCCATTTTACACAAAACGTCAATCAGGCCGAGGCCGATAAACCGGTCAATAATCCCGGTATCGCAAAGCGATTTACCCTGCCCCCGCAGGCTATATTACCGAAATTACGCCATGCACTGGAAAGCCCGCGCCCACAATTGCGCTATCCTGTCACATTAGTGGCCCATGCATTGACCCTATTGCGCCGCATCCTACCGGGGCGAATGTTAGATAAAGTCCTGCGCGGTAATGCCTAACTGACTATCCAAAAATAGTTGGGGTTGAAGCAACATAATCTGCCCCCATCTAGTGTTAAAACGGATGAGAGAAATAATTCATGCTAGCACCTACTACGATTGATATTACTGAAGCAAACCTACACCAGGCCTTAGAACAATCCATGGCTGTGCCGGTACTGTTCTACTTTTGGTCCGAACGCAGCCAGCATTGTCTGCAACTGACCCCAGTGCTGGATAAACTGGCCGCAGAATATGCCGGTCAATTCATTCTGGCTCGTGTCGACTGCGATGCAGAGCAGATGGTGGCGTCACAGTTTGGTTTACGCTCAATTCCGGCGGTTTATCTGTTTAAAGACGGTCAACCGGTTGATGGCTTCCAAGGACCACAGCCGGAAGAGGTTATCCGCGAGCTATTACAACGGGTATTGCCGAAACCTGAAGAATTGAAAGTTGCCGAAGCTGCACAATTGTTAAGCGAAGGCAACGTGCAAGAAGCACTGCCACTGCTGAAAGATGCCTGGGCGCTGAGTGGGCAAAACAGTGAAATTGGCCTGCAACTGGCTGAAGTGCAAATTCAGTTGAACCGCAGTGAAGATGCTGAAACGGTGTTGGCAACCATTCCACTGCAAGACCGTGATACCCGTTATCAAGGGCTGATTGCTCAGATTGAGTTGCTCAAACAAGCTGCCGACACGCCAGAGATCCAACAGTTACAACAGCAACTGACTGAACAGCCGGATAACGTCGAACTCGCGGTGCAATTGGCGCTACAACTGCATCAGGTTGGCCGCAATGAAGAGGCTTTAGAGCTGTTGCTGAGCCATCTGAAGAAAGATCTGGCTGCCGCGAACGGTACTGCACGTAAGACATTAATGGATATTTTAGCTGCGCTAGGCACCGGCGATGCACTGGCCGCCAAATATCGTCGTCAACTTTACTCATTACTGTACTGACAGCGAAAGTTAATCGCCATAACCTTTTTGGCGATCCTCTTATTTGCTACTGCGCGGGGGCATCCCGCGCGGTTTTATTCTGCCCCAGCCAAGTTTTTTCTCATTTACACGCTTTTACCTGCCTTTAGTTAGGCATTTAACCACCAGTCACGTAATATTAAGAAACAAATATCATTGCTGACAGGAAGTTAAATATGTTTACGGTCATCCCGGTTCTTATCGTTGTAGCCCTGATTGTGGTGTTTTCCTCAATCAAAATTGTTCCACAAGGTTTTCAGTGGACTGTCGAGCGTTTTGGTCGTTATACCAAAACCCTGATGCCAGGCTTGAACATCGTTGTGCCATTTATGGATCGTGTTGGTCGCAAAATCAATATGATGGAACAAGTCTTGGATATCCCATCCCAAGAGATCATTTCCCGCGATAACGCCAACGTAGCAATTGATGCCGTCTGCTTTATCCAGGTTATTGACCCAGTAAAAGCAGCTTATGAAGTCAGCAATTTGGAATCGGCCATCATCAATTTGACCATGACCAACTTCCGTACGGTTTTAGGTTCTATGGAGCTGGATGAAATGTTGTCGCAACGTGACAACATCAACGGCCGCCTGTTGCATATTGTGGATGAAGCCACCAACCCGTGGGGCATTAAAGTGACGCGTATTGAAGTCCGTGATGTGCGCCCACCGGCTGAATTGATTTCTGCGATGAATGCTCAGATGAAAGCGGAACGTACTAAACGTGCTGATATTCTGGAAGCCGAAGGGGTTCGTCAGGCCGCAATTTTGCGTGCTGAAGGTGAGAAGCAATCACAGATTCTGAAAGCTGAAGGTGAACGTCAATCCGCATTCTTGCAAGCAGAAGCCCGTGAGCGTGGTGCTGAAGCTGAAGCCCAAGCCACCAGAATGGTTTCTGAGGCTATTGCTGCCGGTGACATTCAAGCCATTAACTACTTTGTGGCACAGAAATATACCGACGCACTGCAACACATCGGCTCCGCCAATAACAGCAAAGTCATTATGATGCCGCTAGAAGCCAGCAGCCTGATGGGTGCTATCGGTGGGATTGCAGAACTGATTGGCGAGAGTAAAAACAGCCGAGGTAAATAACCATGCTGGAGGAAATTGCCGCGAATCCAAGTTGGTTTTGGCTATCCCTCGGCGGGCTGCTTCTGGCCGCTGAGATGCTAGGTGCCAGTGGTTATATGCTGTGGAGCGGCGTTGCCGCCGTAGTCGTGGGCGCGTTAGTCTGGCTATTTCCCTTTAGCTGGGAGATGCAAGGCGTGCTATTTTCCGTCCTGACGGTGGTTGCTGCATTCCTGTGGTGGTATTGGCTGAGTAAACGCATCAAACCACAACCTGCCATGCTGAATCAACGTACCCATCAGCTGTTGGGTACGCGGGCCACATTGACCGAACCAACCATTGATGGTTTTGGTCGCATGCGGGTTGGTGACAGTAGCTGGCGTATTTATTGCGCAACCGAACTGGGTGTTGGTACCGAAGTTGAAGTGATATTCGTGGAAGGCAATACCTTGCATGTCCGCGCCATCCCTCAGTAATACCTATATTATCGTCAGTAGCATATTGACCGGCAGGCCGTCAGTTGAGTGGCCTGTCAGTTAACCAACAACCGCCTCATCCCCCACAACCGTCTGTTTGTTAACAACTTTATCCTTATCATCGCCAGCCTGCTTAGCTGCCGAATGACAACATCCCGACAAATTATTGATAATCGGGCAATCAGCGCCATCATCCCCTGGGCACTCATCTGCCAACGCTAACAAGCGCAAGCGCATCTGGTTAAGATCATCAATATGTTGCTCGATTTCCGCAACCTTTAGCAGCGTCGCCGCTTTCACATCCGCGCTGTGGCGGGCCGGGTTATGAAATAATGCCAGTAACTCGCGACATTCATCCAGTGTAAAGCCAACCTGCCGTGCCTGACGTAGCAGTGTTAACTCTTCAATGTGTTTGGCACTGTAGCTGCGATAGCCGTTATCAGTACGGATAGGCGGTGTCAGCAGTTTTTTTTCTTCGTAGAAACGTATGGCTTTGCTGGTTAAACCGGTTTTTTTTGCCACATCGCTTATGTTCATATTTCCCCCTTGACCTTCCCCTTGCTGGAAGGTTTAACCTCCATAATTAGTGAAAATAACGATGTCAGTCAAGCGGAATAAAACCTGTACAGCTTAAGGTTATGGATAAATCCATTATCAGCGACGATAAGCGATGTGACTGAGATTACCGACTAAACTTATCCCGACGAAATGAACGGATAAGTGGTTACTCGATAAGGAGTTAATTATGTTGCAAACCACAGTGCTGGCCTTGCATGGCCTTTCCTGTATGAATTGTGCCAAGCGAGTGAAAACCGCCTTAGAAAGTCGTGAAGATATTCATCATGCTGAAGTCGACGTTAACTATGCCAAAGTGACCGGTGAAGCCGATATCAACACGCTGATTGATACTGTCAAACAAGCCGGTTATCAGGCAGAAGCAGCCCAAACACCCGATACACAATTACAGCTCTCAGGCTTAAGCTGCGGCCATTGTACTGAAGCCACACGCCAAGCTCTGGAAGCCGTTCCCGGTGTAATTGCAGCCGTGGTGAGTGTGGATAGCGCTAAAGTGTATGGTAAAGCTGATCCGCTGGAGCTAATTAGCGCAGTGGAACAGGCGGGTTATCACGCCGCACTGCCAGGTGCCCCATCCCCAAAAACTGAGCCGCTGACTGACTCAGCCCCATCTCAGCCGGAATATCAGGCAGCGGCCTCTTCAACCATTCCGGCAGTAACAAGTGATATTAATGCTAACCCAACCACAGCGGTAGATATCGATAGCGTCCAGTTATTGCTAACCGGGATGAGCTGTGCCAGTTGCGTATCCAAAGTACAACATGCTCTGGAAGGTGTTGATGGGGTTGAGGTTGCGCGCGTCAATTTGGCGGAGCGTAGCGCGTTAGTAACCGGTAACCCAAGCAATGAAGCCTTAATCGCAGCCGTCAAAAATGCCGGTTATGGTGCGGAGATTATTGAAGACGAAGGCGAGCGCCGCGAACGTCAGCAACTGATGTCGCAAGCCAGTATGAAGCGCTTCCAATGGCAAGCAGCACTGGGCCTGCTGTTGGGTATCCCCCTGATGGGATGGGGGCTATTTGGCGGCAGTATGACGCTAACGCCAGAAACCCAGACGCCGTGGCTTATTGTCGGGGTGATTACTCTGCTGGTGATGATATTTGCGGGTGGCCATTTCTATCGCAACGCCTGGGTCAGCCTGAAAAATGGCAGTGCCACCATGGATACCTTAGTGGCACTAGGTACCGGAGCGGCGTGGCTCTATTCCATTACGGTGAATATCTGGCCGGATGTTTTCCCGATGGAGGCGCGCCACCTCTATTATGAAGCCAGCGCCATGATAATCGGTTTGATTAACCTTGGTCATGCGATGGAACAACGCGCCAGACAGCGTTCATCTAATGCGTTGGAGCGACTGCTGGACCTGGCACCACCGACAGCACGGCGGGTATCTGACGACGGTGAGCAAGTGATCCCTCTGGCTGAGGTCCAATTGGGCATGACCTTGCGTCTGACTACCGGTGACCGAGTACCGGTTGATGGTAAAATTGTGCAGGGCGAAGTGTGGATGGACGAAGCCATGCTGACCGGCGAACCTATCCCACAACAAAAATCAGCAGGTGATGTGGTACATGCAGGTACCCAAGTACAGGATGGATCGGTACTGTTCCGCGCCAATGCCATTGGTAGCCAAACCACACTGGCTCGCATCATCAAACTGGTTCGTCAGGCGCAAAGCAGTAAACCAGAAATCGGCAAATTGGCGGATCGAATCTCAGCGGTATTTGTGCCAACCGTGGTGGCAATTGCTGTTATCGCCGGGCTGATTTGGTATTTCCTCGGTCCACAGCCTCAGTTGGTGTACACCCTGGTGGTTGCTACCACAGTGCTCATTATCGCTTGTCCCTGCGCGCTTGGACTGGCGACGCCGATGTCTATCATCTCTGGCGTCGGGCGGGCGGCCGAGTTTGGTGTTTTGGTACGTGATGCCGATGCATTGCAGCAAGCCAGTAATCTCGATACGTTGGTGTTCGACAAAACCGGCACGCTAACGGAAGGTCACCCACAAGTAGTGGCAATTCATACCTTTAACGGTGTCAGCGAACAACAAGCGCTGGGATGGGCCGCAGCACTAGAAACCGGCTCTAATCACCCATTGGCTCGCGCTATTTTGCAACGTGCCGAAGGGCTGACGCTGGCTACCGTCAGTCAGTTCCGCACCTTACGTGGCTTGGGTGTCAGTGGTGAAGTTGACGGCATTCCTTTGTTGCTAGGGAACAACCGCCTGCTGGAGGAACAGAGCATTGATACCCGTGAGTTGCAATCACTCATGCAGCAGCAAGCTGAAAGTGGTGCCACCCCGGTTATCCTCAGCGCGATGGGTAAACCCGCGGCACTGCTGTCGATCCGCGATCCACTGCGCAGCGACAGTGTCAGCGCTCTGCAACGATTGCATCAACTGGGATACAGTCTGGTGATGTTAACCGGTGATAACCCAATTACCGCCAATGCCATTGCCAAAGAAGCCGGTATTGATCAGGTGATCGCGGGTGTATTGCCGGAGGGTAAAGCTGAGGCTATCAAGCAACTGCAAGCCGCTGGACATAAAGTGGCGATGATTGGTGATGGTATCAATGATGCCCCTGCACTGGCACAAGCGGATGTTGGGATTGCCATGGGGGGTGGTAGTGATATCGCGATTGAAACTGCGGCTATCACGCTAATGCGCCACAGTCTGCATGGGGTTGCGGATGCCGTGGAGCTTGCCAAGGCAACATTGCGCAATATGAAGCAAAACCTATTGGGTGCGTTTTTCTACAACGCACTGGGTATTCCGATTGCGGCGGGAATTCTGTTCCCGTTCACCGGAACATTACTTAGCCCGGTGGTGGCAGGGGCGGCCATGGCGCTGTCATCCATTACCGTAGTCAGCAACGCTAACCGTTTGCTGCGTTTTAAACCTAAGCAGTAAGCGCTCCTGATATCCCCAAAGTCATTGGCGTTGCAGGTAGGCTCAGGGATGGGCCGAGTAACAAGAGCAGCTAACCCCCTGCGGCTGCAAATACAAAGGGTATAACCTAATGGCGCACAACACTTTCATGTGCGCCATTTAGCGTTTAGCATGTTAAGAAATGCTAAAAAGGGAACCACATGGATATGGGCCAATTATTACGCCACATCGCACGATTTCTCGGTATCCTGACACCGGCGACCTACCCCTATCCGGCGTTGGATATCACCTTACCCGGTGAACGCCACTTCCATATGGTCGGCAGTATTCATATGGGAACCGAGAACATGTTCCCCCTCCCCCACGAATTACTGAATAAATTGAATCAGGCTGATGCACTTATTGTCGAAGCTGATATCACCGACACCTCCTCACCTTTTGGTACCGATACCCTCAGCGAAGCATTAATCGATAGATTATCTGAGGAGCAATATCAGCAACTGTTACAGCGCTGCGAAGAGCTGAGCACTGATCCGCACTCGATGGCCTTTCTACCGGCATGGCAGGTCGCCTTAATGCTTCAGGCTCGCCAGGCTCAACGTCTGGGATTGCGTGGGGAATACGGCATCGATTTTCAATTATTGAAAGCGGCAGCAGCACAAGAAAAAAGTGTTATAGAGTTGGAAGGAACACAAATGCAACTCGATTTACTGGAGACATTACCTGATAACGGCATGTCTTTACTGCTTGATACTCTGACCCATTGGCACACCAACGCACGCCTGCTGCAAACCATGATTGGCTGGTGGCTGGAACATCCCCCAACCAATAACCTAACCACACTGGCACCAACTTTTAGCCAAAATCTATACGATGTGCTGATGATTCAACGGAATAAACGCTGGCAGCAGCAACTAGAACATCTGCCAGCCGGGCGTTATGTGGTCGCGGTCGGTGCACTGCATCTGTATGGCGAGGGTAATCTTCCTGATTTGTTGCAACTCGGCGAGCAGTAATCACCAATAAAAGTAAAAAAATGGCCGATATCGCTATCGGCCAGTCAAAGAGGAATTTTCATTATTTTAGTTATTAAGCGCCCACACTCCTTGCGGATAATATGAGCTGCAGGTACAGGGTAGCAACCTGACGATTAGATTAGCAACTTACATTCATCATAACTCCGGCAATCAATCATGATAGCATTGATTTTATTAGGTTAATTTTTAACTCTACCGCAATGATTGGGTGTAGGATAATCCCTTGGAATAAATTTTCATTTTTAATTGGACGTTTATTATGACACCTGCAGTCGTTTTGCTGGAAAAACAAAAAGTTCCGTTCACATTACATCCTTATCACCATGACGCAGCAGAAACCAACTTTGGCGATGAAGCTGTTAAAAAGTTGGGGCTTAATGCCGATCAGGTTTATAAAACCTTGCTGGTCGCCTTGAATGGGGATGCCAAAAACCTGGCGGTTGCCGTTACCCCTGTCGCCACCCAGCTTGATCTGAAAAAAGTTGCGCGTGCTTTGGGTGCCAAAAAGGCGGAGATGGCTGACCCACAATTGGCGCAGCGCACCACCGGTTATTTAGTCGGTGGTATCAGTCCATTAGGGCAGAAAAAGCGCTTACCGACTGTTATCGATAGCTTGGCACAGGCGTATGCCACAATATTCGTTTCCGGCGGAAAGCGGGGTTTAGATATTGAATTGGCTGCAACAGATTTATGCCAGTTGCTACAAGGCAGCTTTGCCGATATTGCCAAGCGCGATTAATTTATTTATTGCATTACAAACCCGCACCGCGCTGCATATATCTCGTGCAATTCACCAGAAGCCTCCACTGCCAAATAGAGGCTTCCAGCTTCACGCCTTACTTATAAACAATCTCACCTTTCGGCTGATACTGACTGGCATCCAGTGGAGAGTGCTTTTCAATATACTGTTTCAGTAGCTGCTGAGTTGCAGCTCAATGTATTGATATTTAAAATAATTACTAGCTTCTTGACACCTAAAATCAACTAAATCAATCGCGTTATAACCTATTGAATAGAAACAAATAAAAATTAGTTTTGCAGAAGAGGCTTCACCCTCAATCACTTGAATCTGATTGCAATCCAGATAATTACAACCGTATATTTAACCCGTCATGGAGTGTCGGGGGTCGAAGGTTCAAATCCTTTCATGCCGACCAAATATCCCAAAGAAAACCAATCCGTTAGGGTTGGTTATTTATTTGTGGGATTTGGTGATGGTAAAACAATAGTGAAACCCCGGCGATACTTTTAGTTATCATCATCACGCAACGGGTAATTCAGACCACCGGGTAGTGTATGCAGGCGATAACATATCACGTTTCATCTGCCATGCCTTTTGTATGCCTTGTCCGGCAAACCACACCTTTCCCTTGCCTGATTTATTGATATCGTCCTGAACAGCCATCAACGCGGCACTGTTAGCCTTAGGCTGGTTATCATCGAACAGCCCCAATTGAGCCACACCCTGACTGTAAAAATCACCCAGCATCACCCCGCCTTTTTGATAACGATAGCCATCCTTCCATATCGCATCAAGACACCCTAAAGCAGCAGCGATAATATCCCGTGAGTCCTGAGTGGGGATATGAAGCTTAGTGCTCACAATGTTGCCGTAGTAAGGCTCATTGAGTGCAAAAGGGCTGGTTTTGATAAAGGCTGATATATGCCTGCAATATTGATGCTCGCCGCGTAGTTTTTCAGCCGCGCGCACGGCATACCCGCAGATAGCTTCGCGCATATCCTGATAATTAGTGATCCGCTCGCCAAAGGATCGGCTACATACAATCTGCTGCTTAGTCGGAGCGAACTCTTCCAACTCCAGGCATTGCTCACCATTCAGTTCTCTGACCGTTCGCTCTAATACCACATTGAAGTTTTTACGCACAAACTGTGAATGAGTATCAGCCAGCTGTAATGCTGTGTTGATGCCGAGTAGATTCAGCTTTTTACCAATGCGGCGACCAATACCCCAGATATCCTGTACGGGGGTGATTGCGAGTAGTTTACGTTGTCTAACAGGATCGCACGCCCCCCGTCTTACTCCACTGTTTGGCTGCATGATTTGCCAGCTTAGCCAGGGTTTTCGTTTGGGCTATCCCTACACCTACAGTGAGGCCGGTCCACTGCAATACCCGCTGCCGAACGTCACGGCCAAACTGATCCAGACTCATGCAATGATTTACCCCAGATACATTCAGAAATGCCTCATCAATTGAGTATATTTCCGTGGCTGGCGACATAGATTCCAGCACAGTCATAACCCGATTAGACATGTCAGCATAAAGCTCGTAGTTACTGCTGAAGGTAACCACACCATATTTTTGGATCAGTTCGCGCATCTTGAAATAGGGCTCGCCCATTTTAATGTCAAGCAATTTGGCTTCACGACTACGGGCTATGACACAGCCATCATTGTTTGAAAGAACTACTATCGGCTTCCCCTGCAAGTCAGGCCGAAATACAGACTCACAGGATGCATAAAAGAATTAACGTCAGCGAGGACAAACATTGGCCGCCTCGTTAATGACATATCTCACCACACCAAACGTTTCTAAATCGTCTCCTCCATCATTCAAAACGATAGGGGCATAGTCTGGATTCATTGCCTCAAGTTGCACAACAGGATGTAAGCACAGCTTTTTTACGGTGAACTCCCCTTCGATTGCCGCGATAATAATATCGCCATGTTTTGCCGTAATGCTGCGATCGACAACCAACAGGGAGCCGTCATAGATCCCGGCACCAGTCATTGAGTTACCCGAAACACGGACAAAATAAGTTGCTGCCGGGTGGGCGATACAAAGCTCATTCAGATCAAGTGGTCGCTCGATATAATCGGCTGCAGGGCTTGGAAAACCAGCGTGGATTGTCTCGTTAAACAACGGGATAAGAATAATTTTGCGAAGCGGAGAAAGTGGGTAAAAAATCATCATTCAAATCCACAAATAACTGTATATACATACAGTTTAATCAATGGGATTTTTCTTGTGAAGTAAGGTTTTTATGATTTTCGCTAAGAGATTGGATCTACTAAGAAGATTTATTCCGGCTGAGGCGGCCATTCAATATCAGGCGTTTTTGATGCGTCAATCCGTATCAATGACCAGCCAGTATTTATTTCAAGCCTCAGGTTCAGTTACTTCATTTTTCGGCATCCCCCTCCATATCACCTTGTCACCAGCTAATTTCTGAATCAGCAACACCTTTAAATTCGCCCTTCAGACTGTGCAGATTGTATCACTACTGCTTATTTGACCATTCTGCTAAATATCAAAGAATTACCATTCTATCTGTCCAGTTCTGGGAAAAACATCGACCGTGTCAATCTGATACTCACCTAACAAACATGATGTAATGTATCGCGAACATGACTTACACTGTTCCGTCTCCCTATACCACTCTAACCCTAAACTTTTTATTTCCCAATTCATTATTGACAGGTAATTATAAACACCTAGAATGCTTTCTTCTCAGGTAGTGGAGCGCTTTAGCCCCCTGAGTTTATTCACAACTCGAAATAATAACTATGCTGGATAATTAGCATGATAAAATCAGTCCATCAGTTGAGAGGGATTGCATCTCTTTTTGTAGTTTTCGTTCACTTAAAATTTTTGATCAACGATACATATGCACAAAAAAACCTAGGGGATATGCTATTTTCTAGTGGATACTTTGGTGTGGATCTGTTCTTTATGATTAGTGGTTTTGTTATTGTTTACTCAACTAAAAATGATAACAGTATATTCTCTTTCTCAGTTAAAAGATTATTTAAAATATATCCAGTATATATATTCTGCGTAGCTTTATTTGTTGTCATAAATTACCCTAACA
>NZ_JAZGQA010000061.1:0-23370 GCF_048593855.1 Yersinia sp. 2542 StPb PI | reverse complement strand
GGTGATATTAACCCTAACTAAATAATGGCTAAAATGACATGCTGATCTATTTATCCAGATAAGAGGAGATCTACATCACGATTCTTATCTCTTCCAGCTTGCAGTCGTGCATTAACATGGTAGTTTACCGAATAGTTGGATTGTTACCGTCAATGGCGGGCAAAACCTGATTGAGTAGCGTGATGAATGCTGCTGAGTCGGGTTTTTTTGTTTTCAGGGCTAAAGCATGCAAATCGCTAAAATACTTAACAATAATGTAGTTATTGTTCTCGATCAGCATGGTCAGGAACAAGTCATTATGGGGCGTGGTCTTGGCTTTCAAAAACACCCAGGTGAATCGCTAGATAACACATTGATCGAAAAAGTGTTTGCTCTAAAAGACAATGAATTGGTTTCGCGGCTGAGTGAGTTGCTGAGCTGTATTCCATTAGAAGTAATGATTGCTTGTGACTGTATCATCACGCAGGCAACGGCAAAACTGGGTAAGTTGCAGGATAACCTCTACATTTCGCTGACTGACCACTGTTTCTATGCGATTGAGCGGCATAAACAAGGTTTGGATATAACGAATGGATTGCAGTGGGAGATTCGTCGGTTGTATCCCAAAGAGTTTGCCTTGGGTCGTGAAGCCTTGCAGATTATTAAACAACGCCTTGGGGTGCAATTGCGTGAAGATGAAGCTGGATTTATCGCGCTCCATCTGGTGAATGCTCAGTTGAAGGGTGAAATGCCTGAAGTAATGCAAGTGACGAAGGTAATGCAGGAGATACTGCATATCGTGAAGTACCAATTTAAGCTGGAATATGATGAGGACGGGCTGAGTTATCACCGTTTTGTTACCCATCTGAAATTTTTCTCACAGCGAATGTTGGGCCGTAATGGGGTCACCAGTGATGATGATTCCTTACACGATGCAGTGAAAGATAATTATGCTGAGGCTTACCGCTGTGCGGGTAAGATTCAGCAGCATATGAAATTGCAGTATCAACAAGATTTGAGCAAAGAAGAGCGGATGTTTTTGACTATCCATATTGAACGCGTTCGCCGGGAAAGTTTTAATCTGCCAGATTAAATGATTTAAAAGGGAAGGGTTCTAAGTAGTAAGAGAATTTCGCCAAACTGGATTGTTACTGCTTCGGCAGGCAAAACCTGAATGTACTTGTGTCGCTGGGTCGCGGTGCGGAGTGCGTTTAGGTTTTTTTTTGCCCGAATCTTTACCTGTATAAACAAGAGTGTTACCGAAGGAAAACACGATGCAATACACAACGGTCGCCAGCGAGATCCTCGCCGGAGTAGGGGGTCAGAGTAATATTAATAGCGTAGTACATTGCGCTACCCGTTTGCGCTTTAAACTCAAGGATATGGCGCGGGCTGATGCCAAAGCGCTGAAAGATAATCCTGGCGTTATTATGGTAGTGGAAAGTGGTGGCCAGTTTCAGGTGGTTATCGGAAACCATGTTAGTGAGGTCTACCAGGCGTTAGTGAACCAAGCGGGGTTAGCTGATGCTGAAGAATATGACAACAAGTCAGGTAATCAAAAAGAGAGTTTGTTCAGTCACTGTATCGATATCATTTCGGGTATTTTCACCCCCTTGCTCGGTGTATTGGCCGCCTCCGGTATTCTTAAAGGTTTTCTGGCACTGAGTCTTGTTTGCGGCTGGTTACAACCCGACAGCGGCAGCTATACAATTTTATTTGCTGCCAGTGACTCACTGTTTTATTTCTTCCCACTGGTATTGGGTTATACCGCAGGTAAGAAGTTTGGTGGCAGTCCATTTATTACCATGGCGATTGGTGGTGCATTAGTGCACCCCTTGATGCTCGCTGCATTTAACGCAGCCGGGCAACCCGGTGCTTCTGAGGTCTATTTCCTTGGTATTCCGGTCACATTTATCAATTACAGCTCGTCGGTTATCCCTATCATATTAGCGGCTTGGGTTAGTAGTCGGTTAGAAAAAGGGTTTA
Organism: Yersinia sp. 2542 StPb PI; assembly: GCF_048593855.1. Lineage (NCBI taxonomy): Bacteria > Pseudomonadati > Pseudomonadota > Gammaproteobacteria > Enterobacterales > Yersiniaceae > Yersinia > Yersinia sp. 2542 StPb PI. The sequence goes on along the minus strand of NZ_JAZGQA010000061.1, from coordinate 21,405 downwards.
ACCGGGTGTTACACAGCAATATTAAGAACTTTTTCACGCCATTACTGTGTCTGGTAATAACCGTTCCAGCCACCTTCTTACTGATTGGCCCGCTGGCAACCTGGCTTAGCCATTTATTGGCGTCGGGGTTCCAAATTATCTATTCGGCTGCTCCTCCTGTTGCCGGTGGTGTATTGGCAGGGCTATGGCAGATTTGCGTTATCTTTGGGCTGCACTGGGGTTTGGTCCCTTTGATGATAAACAACCTGAGTGTACTGGGCTATGACGCCATGTTGCCGCTGTTATTACCCGCAGTTATGGGGCAAGTGGGGGCCACGCTCGGTGTCTTTTTACGTACTCGCGATGCAAAAATGAAGGTGCTGGCTGGTTCGGCATTTACTGCGGGGATATTCGGTATTACTGAACCCGCTGTTTATGGGGTGACGTTACCGTCGAAAAAACCGTTTGTTTTTGGCTGCGTGGGCGGGGCGATAGGGGGTGTCATCGTCGGTTTCTGCCAGACCCATGTTTATTCATTCGGCCTTGCCAGTATCTTCTCTTTTGCCCAAATAATTCCCGCTACAGGTGTCGATGCCAGCGTATGGGGCGCCATTATTGGCACCCTGATTGCGTTGATCTTTGCTGCCATCAGCACCTTCTTTTTTGGCCTGCCAGCGCCTGTTGCTAGCGCAGAAACAGAGGATTTGTCTCACACCTCATCCATCACCGATAACCACAGTGGTATCGGCGAAGTGATATTCAGCCCGATCAGTGGCGAATTGTTAGCGCTAGCGGATGTCAGTGACAGTATTTTCGCCAGTGGTTTATTGGGGGCGGGAATTGCGATTATTCCACAACAAGGGCGGGTCGTGTCACCGGTTAATGGCGTTGTAGCGTCACTGTTTAAAACCCACCATGCGATTGGCATTGAATCTGATTCTGGTGCTGAGGTCCTTATCCACGTTGGTATTGATACCGTCAAACTCGATGGCAAATATTTTACCGCTCATGTTAAAGCCGGTGACCGGGTCAACGCAGGTGATTTACTGCTGGAGTTTGATTGTGCGGCGATTACCGGAGCAGGTTATGACCTGACGACGCCGATAATTATCAGCAACAGTGAAAATTATCAGGATGTCCTGTGTGCTAAAGGCACCTCTATTACTGAGCAAGCCCCGTTATTAACCGTAATTCGTTAATACTGATTTAGGAGAAAACCGATGAAACATGCATTTCCAGATAATTTCCTTTGGGGCGGTGCGATTGCCGCTAATCAGGTAGAAGGGGCTTATCTTACTGAGGGGAAAGGGCTATCTACCTCTGATTTACAACCCCATGGAATTTTTGGCGATATCATTCCCAGGGTGAGTGGTGACAGTTATGTTAAAGATGTCGCTATCGATTTTTATCATCGCTACCCAGAGGATATCGCGCTATTTGCTGAGATGGGGTTTAAATGTTTGCGGATATCCATTGCTTGGACACGTATTTTCCCACAGGGCGATGAGCAGCAGCCTAATGAGGCAGGCCTGGCATTCTATGATCGTGTATTTGATGAAATGGCGAAATATAACATTACGCCATTGGTGACATTATCCCACTATGAGATGCCTTACGGGCTGGTTAAGAATTATGGTGGTTGGGGTAATCGTAAAACAATTGGTTTCTTTGAACATTATGCCCGCACCGTGTTTCAGCGTTATCAGCATAAGGTTAAATTGTGGCTGACATTTAATGAGATCAATATGTCGCTGCATGCGCCATTCACCGGAGTAGGATTAGAGCAAGCAAGCAGTAAGAGTGCCGTGTATCAGGCTATCCATCACCAGTTGGTTGCCAGTGCCAAAGCGGTTGCTGCATTGCATGAAATTATCCCTGATGGCCGAATCGGGAATATGCTGTTGGGTGGGCTGATGTATCCACTAACTTGCAAGCCTGCCGATGTATTGGAAACATTACAGCAGAATCGTGAATGGCTATTCTTTGGCGATGTGCAGGTTCGCGGTTATTACCCCTCTTATATGGCTCGTTATTTTAAACAGCACGGCATTAGTGTTGAAATCACTGCTGAAGATAAACTGGCATTAAAACAGACTGTCGATTTTATCTCCTTTAGTTATTACATGAGCGGCTGCGTGACCGCCGATGAAGAGTTAAACCGTAAAGCCCGAGGTAATATTCTTAGCATGGTGCAGAACCCGCATTTGGCCAGCTCGGAATGGGGGTGGCAGATCGATCCTGACGGGCTGCGTATCCTGCTCAATGAATTATGGGATCGTTATCAAAAACCCCTGTTTATTGTTGAGAATGGGCTGGGAGCGAAAGATAAGCCGGATGTTAATGGTCATATTGAAGATGACTATCGCATTGAATATCTCAATGACCATCTGGTCCAGGTCGGTGAGGCTATCGAAGATGGCGTTGAGGTGATGGGATATACCAGTTGGGGGCCGATTGATTTGGTTAGCGCCTCAAAAGCTGAATTATCCAAACGTTATGGTTTTATTTATGTTGATCGCGATGACAGTGGTAATGGCACATTGGAACGCCGTCGTAAGAAGAGCTTCTATTGGTATCGCGATGTGATTCAGAGTAATGGCGAGGCATTGAAACGCTAATAGCGACGTTTGTATGTTGCAGTGATATAAGCAGCTCTCAACTGTTTTGCCTCACTGCAACACGACTTATTTTTGGGGAAGTACTGAGTATTTATTATTAGATGTGCAGGTTATTCTAAAAAGGGAAAATAATGAAACCAACTTTATATCTGACTCGTCAGATAAATTCTGCTGCATTTTATTTACTGACCTCTACTATTTTATTTTCATCATCGGCATTAAGTGAAGGTTTAACGGGCAGTGGTGAATATGTGGAACAATCAACGCCGGAGTGGCAGGGGATCGCATTAGGTTTTGAGCCACAGCAAACAGGGCTGCTAGGCGATATGTTAGGTATTCGCCCTATTTTATCGGAGCACGGTTTTAATTATTCACTCGGTTACTTGAGTCAATTATCATATAACGCGGGTGGTGGCTATAATCATGATAAACAAGCGTCTTATATTGATCAGTTTTCACTGACTTTTCAGCAGGATCTTGCGTTATATACGGGGATTCCCGATGCAGTAATCGAAGGGAATATTGTTAACCGCAATCATGATAACAATCTCACGCGGGATCGGTTACAAGATCCTCGGGCGAATATAACCGATTTGTCGCAGGAAAGTTTTGGTGGTCAGTCGATTACTCGCTTGGGCTGGTTAACCTTTGCGCGCAGTTTTGCGAGTCAGAAACTGCACTGGCGAATTGGTTTGATGAATAAAGTACAGGATTTTGACCAAATTATTCCCTGCGATTTTCAAACTCTTGGATTATGTGGCGGTAAATCAGCAAACTCGCTGACCTGGTTTAACTGGAACGTTCATTATTGGGGAACCACGCTGCAATATAAGCTTACCGATGGCTTAACATTAAAAACCGGGGTGATGGAGCAAAACCCTGATGCACCGAGCCGTGGTAGGGCGTGGAGTTGGTCAACCAAGGGCAGCAAAGGCATATTACTGCCGCTGGAATTGGAATTAAAAACCAATGCGTTCCAGGATTTACCCGGTATTTATAACCTTGGTGTTCTTTATACCAATGCTGAACAACGGGATCTTTATAACGGGGTCTCTGGTGCTCCCGGAGCGACTGACCCAGGTGACTATCGTTACCATAATAATACTTGGTTCTTTTACAGTGGATTCAATCAGCAGGTAACAAAACATCAGGATGACGCCAACCGTGGTTTAAGTGTGTTTTACAGCATGTCGTTGGCGGATCAACGGACCAATTACATGCATTACGCTACCTCTGCGGGCATCCGTTATCGCGGCTTATTTGATAGCCGCCCACAAGATTGGTTGGGATTCGGCGTATCAATGGTTAAACTGAGTGATTATTATAAAGATAATCAACGCTATCTGAATCAAATCAATAATGTTTCTGATTATAATAATCCACGTTACTCTCCAATACCTGGGCATTCGGTTACTGCCGAACTGTATTATCGTTTCCGTGTCACTTCATGGCTGGAATTACAACCTGATCTACAATATTGGCACTCACCAGCAGGGGTAAGCCAAACGCAAGATGCATGGGTCACCGGATTAAAAACAGTTATTACATTCTAAATTGCACTTGTATTGCAGATAATACGGTTATGACGTGGTGCTTTAACTGGCACCACGTAAACTGTTACGCTATTCTCCATCGAGTATTATATTGTAGAGAATCAGCGTGATGTTGAATATGAAAAACAGATTCGATGGTAACAACATCTTAGGTGAAAGGAATATTCACGCAGTTTTTGAACTGAGCTTATTACTGAAAGCAATCTTAGCCGTGATGGAGATTATCAGCGGTATTTTAACCTATTTTGTGACGCCGCAGTTTTTGCTAAATATTCTGCATCGCATCACGCAAGTTGAATTTATTGAAGACCGTGGCGATGTAGTAGCCCATTATTTACTGCATGCGGCACAAAACCTCTCTATCAGCAGTCTGCATTTTGCCGCATTTTATCTGCTCATCCACGGCGTGGTTAAGTTGTGGATCATTATTGGATTATGGCGCAAAAAACTGGGTTATTATCCGGCGGCAATAGTCATATTCAGCTTATTCATTATCTATCAACTCTATCGTTATACCTTCACTCACTCGGTGTTATTGATCGTAATAACTGCGCTGGATGTGGTGGTTATTGTGTTGACGTTGCTGGAGTATCGAAGATTACGCCAGCAGCATAAAGCCCCTTAGCCGGATAAAGGCCATACTGAGCAATGCGAGCCAAAAACCAAGGTTGCAATGCCCAGTGAGGTTACTCAGTTAGCAAAAATATGCGCTTGGCCAATAATTGTCAGGTCAACCATTAAACCGATACTTATACCTTCGCGGCTGATGGTTTTAACCTCTACCGTTTCATTACTTTCAACCAGATATAGGGTGAGTGTTGAGATAAAACCCGCAAAATCAATATTGATAACCCTGGCCAGACAATGAGTGGTGTAGTGATGATCTGCGGGCAAAGGGGTGATAGTAATCTGTTCTGGCCGTAACATAATCCGGCTCAATCCATGGTGTTGCTCATCATCAACCCTGACGCTGCCCAGTGCGCAATCAGCCCATCCGGTATCAATATTGGCGGAAAGAATCAATGTTTCGCCAAGGAAAGTCGCTGTCGGTTCATCAATCGGTCGCAAATAGAGTTCTTGCGGCGGGCCAACATGCGCCAGTTTACCCGCCCGCATTACCGCGACTTGCGAGGCAAATGATAATGCTTCGGTTTGATCATGCGTCACTAAAATGGAGGCAATATTTGCCTGTGCCAACAGTTCAGCCACCGCTTTGCGCGTTGAGGCGCGTAAGGCGGTATCCAGAGCTGAAAAAGGTTCATCCAACAGCATCAGTACCGGCCGCTGTGCTAACGCTCTGGCGAGAGCGACCCGCTGCTGTTGCCCACCCGAAATCTCATGGGGCCAAAGTTGTGATAACCGCCGATCCAGTGCGACCATCTCCATCAGTTCATCAATTCGGCGGGCTTTGTCCTGCTTGCTCCCTTTTAGTCCATAACCAATATTGCCCGCGACGGTAAAGTGGGGGAACAGCGCACCATCTTGCGGTACAAAACCAATCCCTCTTTTGTGCGCTGGCACGTGGGTTGAATTGTCGAATACCGGATGACCTTGCAGAATAACTTTACCGTGATCGGGGGTTTCGAACCCGGCAATAATCCGCAACAACGTGGTTTTGCCTGAGCCGGATGGCCCAACAATTGCGGTGCGACTGCCGGCGGAAACCTGCAAGTCAATTCGGTCTAATACGGTAACAGACTGGAAAGACTTACCGATTTGCTGAAGTTCAAGCGTGCTCATAATCCTGCCGTACGTTGCGATTGAGAATAAAGAAGCCAGGTTAACGGCAGAGATAGTGCCACCATCAGCAGTGCATAGGGTGATGCCGCGACATAATCAATTTCACTGGTCAACGCCCAAAAGCCAGTCGCCAGTGTTCGGGTGCCGTTCGGGGCCAGTAATAGTGTGGCGGTCAGCTCATTGGAGATAGCGAGGAACACCAGTGCCGCCCCGGCAGCGGCGCCAGGTGCAGCAAGGCGCATGGTGGTGCTCCATACGGCTTGAGTGGGTGTTTTGCCCAAGCTGCGGGCCACGTTTTCCAATTCGACCGGGGCGGTCGCAATGCCGGCCCGTAAACTGATTAAAGCGCGTGGGGTAAACATCAATAAATAAGCCAGCAAAATAGTGAATTCTGTTTGATACAGCGGGCGAGCAACACGGATAGTGATGGTCACCAGCGCCAGCGCGACCACGATACCGGGCAGCGAGCTGGTGACATAATTACAGCCTTCCATCACACGGTGCAAGCGCCCCGGATAGCGCACCGATAGCCATGCCATGGGGACGGCACACAATGTGATAATAACCGCACCGCTCAGTGCTAATGCCAGTGTTTGCTTCAAGGCTGGTAGCAGTTCAGGATTCAGCCACACATCAATTCCACCAATATAGAGCCAGCGGGCCAGCGTGATAAAGGGCACGCCCAGCGAGAGTGCAGTGAGTAGCAATGGCAATAACAGACACAGTAGTGTGATGGTTGTACCCATTGAATATGCAGTTTGGCGCCTGGCGCTACCGGAGCCGACCCGGGCATAGCGGTTGTAGCCACGGCTGGTGGCTTCGATTAATAATAGCCCCAGGCAACATAACGCCAGAACCCCTGCCAACATATTGGCCGCCGGACCGTTAAACGTGGATTGAAATTGGTCAAAAATAGCGGTAGTAAAAGTATCGAAACGGATCATGGCATACAAGCCATATTCCGCTAATAGATGCAGCGCGATCAGTATCGAGCCGCCCCATACGGCTAATTTTAGTTGCGGCAGAACCACGCGAAAGAAGACCACTGTTGGGGGACTACCCAATGATGATGCTGCGTCTTCAAGGCCGGGATCAAGGCGGCGTAATACAGCGGATGCGGGCAGATAAATAAAGGGGAAATAGGCAATTACTGAGATAAACACGCCAGCGGCAAGGCCATGCATTGATGGCACCAGACTAATCCATGCATAACTTTGTACAAAAGCCGGTACGGCTAGCGGTGCAATAGCCAATAGTGACCAAATCCGCCTGCCGGGCAGGGCCGTACGCTCGGTCAGCCATGCCAGTGCAACGCCAATAATGGCGCAAAGCGGTAAGGTAAAGAGCACCAGGAGCGCGGTGTTAATCAGTAATTCGCCCACGCGGGGGCGAAAAACCAGGGCTTTGACTGTTGGCCAACCGGTATCAATAGCGATACCAATAACAAACCCTAATGGCAGCAGGGATAGCAGTGACAGCAGAACCGCAATAGCCACAATCCCAAACCCCGGGCGATGGTTATACTGCCGTTGGGCTGCCTTATGCAGTGGAACCGATACAATATCGGTGCTTATATTAGCCATAATAGTCAAGGCGCTCGGCTTGTTAAATGCCCGTCGCCATAGTGATGTGACGGGCTAAAAATGCATTCTATCAGTCGGTTGTCCTTATTACAGCAGACCGGCTTCAGTCATTAACTCAACCACTTTTTTACTGTTGAGTTTAGACGGCTCAACGTTCGGTGCTTGCAGGTCTTTCAGTGGCACCAATTTAGGGTTTGAAGCGGCATCGACACCAACGGCATACTCAAATGCGGTGTTGGTACGCAAGATATCCTGGCCTGATTTGCTGGTGATCCATTTGACGAATTCCTGCGCTTGTTTCTGGTGCTTACTGGATGCCAGAACACCGCCGCCGGAGATACTCACAAATGCGCCAGGGTCTTGATGTTTGAAATAATGCAGTTTGGTTTTACCGCTGTTCTCACCTGTTTTGGCCTGATCGACAAAACGGTAATAGTGATAGATAACTCCGCCATCGATTTGGCCCGCATTCACCGCTTTCATCACGGTGCTATTACCTTTGTAGGCAGTGAAGTTGGTTTTCATGGCTTTTAGCCATTCCAACGTCGCTTTTTCGCCTTTCAACTCCAGCATGGCACTGACAATGGCCTGGAAGTCGGCACCCGATGGTGAGGCAGCCCAACGGCCTTTCCATTCAGGTTTTGCCAAATCCATAATGGATTTAGGTAATTCGGCTTCGCTGATTTTTTCCGGGTTATAGACAAACACGGTGCTACGAGCCGCAATACCGGTCCAGCGACCATGTTCAGGGCGATACTCTTTCGCAACCTGTGCCTGTGTGGCTGCATCCAGTGGTGCGAACAATTTGGCGTTATCGACCAGCACCATTGCCGGCGAGTTTTCAGTCAGGAAAACGTCGGCGGGGGATGAGTTGCCTTCCTGAACCAGTTGATTACCTAACTCGCTGTCGCCGCCATTACGCAGAGTCACTTTGATGCCGGTATCTTTGGTAAAACCGTCAACCCAGGATTTCACCAGATTTTCGTGTTGAGCATTATAAATCACGATACCTTCATCATTTGATGCGGCATTGACGGAGAACGCCAGCATCATTGAGGAAGCCAGTAGGGCGACAGGGCCGAAAGAGGGGAAACGTAACTTCATAAACTGAGATCCTTTTAAAAGCTCAAAGAAGAAAACGAGATTGTCAGGCAACCGCAAAACAGAGCAATTGTATAGAAAGAAATTCACAATGATAGTGAAAATCATTCGCGTTATTTGCTACCAAATGTTTCATTTTCAGCACTATTTTTTGTATGGGTAATTTGGTTCAGAATAAAATCAGTGGACTGCTGCTTACGGTTCGGTAACTTACAGGTTTTGCGCAGTGTCTGTATAATCTCCTCCTCTGGTAGTGTGGGCAGCCAACATCTATATGGATGAGGTGCATCCAGGCAAGAAAATCGCTGATTTGTCCGAACCTGATAAGAGAATTATTAGTGCGATTAGTACCTTAACTGCCGGTATCCTGGGTGGCTTAAGTACTGATAGCAGCACCGGCCTTCTCATCGGCGCGCAGGCTGGGAAGAATGCAGTGGAGAATAATGCGCTGAGCTTCGGTTCTGGCATGGACAGTATCGGTGCGGCTTATGCATCGTGGAATCAGTACGCTGTGGACCACAATCTGACGCCAGAGGAAAAGCAGGTTGGACTGGATAAGATCGCGAAAGGTGATTTGCCGGAAGGGGCGAACATAACCAAAGCGATAGTAGAAGGTTATCAGAATGGGGTTACGATAGCGGGGGCGTGGTATTTGGGGCCTGCGGCATCGTTAGGTAAAGTCATAGGTGGTGGAGTTATTGCGGAAATTGCCAACGGAAGTTATCAGTGGTTTGATCTGAGCCAGCCGGATAATGGAAACAAAGCCTGGGATTACAAGAGCAGCGTCAGTTCCGGGATCTCGGGAATGCTTGCACCGGGGAGAACTGTCTGGCAGAACGTCGGAATAGCGGCGGGTAGTGCATTCTTTACTGATGGACCGAATACTGGTTCTATTGGCGGGGCTGCTATAGGCACTTGGGCTGGAGGAATGTTCGGGGAATATGCTCCTGGTATTGTAAATTCATTAACAGGTAAAGAAATCCCAGGATTTATTTATGATTATTGGGGAAGTGTTGCCTCAGAGTTTTCATCTGGATTTATTAAAGACCTTAATAAGCCAAAAGATGCTTCTGAGGAGAAAAAATAATGAAACAGCTATATGCTTATGCAGTATTATTTCTTTATAGTTGTTTATCTTCTACGCTTATGCTGTTGCTTTTAGGCGGAGTGATTGCGACTTTTTACTATTTGAAAGGTGATGGTTTTTATTTTCCACTAAATCAAGTAAGAAGGGCTATAATTTTCGGTTGTATAGCTGGCTCTGCAATCACACTGGCTACAACAGTCTTTAATTTAATAGATAAGTTTAACTCCCGTAAAAAGCCTCCTTCAGATCCTGAGTGAGATTTACAATAATCTCAGCCCATGCGGTTGGGGTTGTCGTGGAGAATAACTATCTGAGTGCAGATAAAGGACTCGCTTTCGATAAAGAATTGTCGGGTTGCCGTAAGTCGGGCGGTGACTGTCAATCGATTATCGCTAAATGGAGGCAGGTTAGTGATAAACAAAGTGCGGAAACTGACCAGAAGCTGAAAGACAACTCACTGGAAGCCCAAGTGATAGATAAGGAAATCACTCAGGGCGGTTCCGATATGTCTGAACGTCCAGGCTGGACGAAGTTTGTGGTATTTGTGTCTGACCCAGAAAATCAGACCATGCTTGCTTCTGGTGGACTATTGGTTAAAGATTTGGCCAAAGCTGCAATTTCATTTATGAGCTGCAATACGTCGACCGCGACAGTAAAAGCTTCTGAAGTGGGTATGCAATGGGGACAGGGCAACATGAAGCAGGGAATGCCATAGGAGGATTATGTAGGCAAATCATTACCAGCCGATGCCCGTTTACCGCAGAACTTTAAAACCTTTGATTACTATGATGGTGCAACTAAAACAGCGGCAATTGAAGATGTTATTCTTTATGTAGACAATTCCCCGACTGAAATCGGTGCCGGATTACGGTTCGTACTCGGTCGTTGTAAATTTTCACCTAGGCCAATAATCATCCGAAGATGATTTATAAATGCATCGGACCTAACTTTATTGTTCGAATTTTCCTGTTTGTTCGTGGCAGACAATGACTTAACATAGCTATCACTTTTTTGTATGGTTTATGGGTATTCGATGCGCTACCTGGCTATTATTGTTCCCTTACTTACGTTGCTCTCTGCCTGTAGTAGCAAACCGACACCTCCTGTTGCTGCCGAGCCCTCGGCGGGCCTGATACAAAGCGGTTTCTTGCTTGAGCCGCAACATGTGGGGCATTTGCAAAACGGTGATTTTGCTTATAACGCCGACACTGCCCGATTTGTTGACAAAATGGTGCGTGAACACGGTTTTGAGCCTCAACAACTGCATGATGTATTGGCCCAAACTAAAAAACTGGATTTTGTTATCCGCCTGATGGATAAACAAGCACCATCGGCAGGCCGTCCTTCTGGCCCTAATGGTGCTTGGAACCGCTATCGCAAACAGTTTATTACCCCTGATAATGTGCAAAACGGTGTTAACTTCTGGAACCAACATCAAGAGGCGTTGCAACGTGCCTATGAGGTTTACGGCGTGCCACCGGAGATTATCGTCGGAATCATTGGGGTTGAGACTCGCTGGGGCCGGGTGATGGGTAAAACTCGCATCATTGATGCCCTGGCAACACTCTCCTTTGCCTATCCACGCCGTGCTGAGTACTTTTCTGGCGAGCTGGAAACCTTCCTGTTGATGGCGCGTGCGGAGGGTAATGATCCGCTCAGCTTGCGGGGGTCTTATGCGGGCGCGATGGGGTACGGCCAATTTATGCCATCGTCATTCAAAAGCTATGCTGTTGATTTTAATGGTAACGGCCACATCAATTTGTGGGACCCGGAGGATGCCATCGGCAGTGTCGCTAACTACTTCAAATCCCATGGCTGGACCAAAGGTGCGATGGTCGCGGTGCCCGCTAATGGGCAAGCGCCGTACCTTGATAATGGCTTTAAGACGAAATACCCTATCTCGACGTTATCTGCCGCAGGGCTAAGCCCGTCTGGTTCGCTAGAGGGTTATCAAGAGGCCAGCTTACTGCGTCTGGATGTTGGCACCGGTTATCAATATTGGTATGGGTTACCCAATTTCTACACGATTACCCGCTACAACCACAGCACCCATTACGCGATGGCGGTATGGCAGTTAGGTGAGGCAGTAGGCAGGGCACGATCAATACAGTAAATGATGAGTGATAAGCGTTGCCGACGGTTCGTGCCGTGATGGCAAGCAGTAAAAGGGCCACATGTTACGATGTGGCCCTTTTCTATTAGTGGTTGGTGCTGCTTACAACAGGTGTGAAATATCATCTGGATTAACGGATGGCGGCGATTTACGCCAGCCGCGAGTCAGCCACAGCAAGTAGATAAAGCCTGCCAGCAACCACAATAAGCCGACTTCAAGCGCCCGTTGCTCAAGGTGAACCCACAGCCACACCGACATGACGAATCCCATCATGGGTAATAACCCGGACTTAAACATGGCCGCAGTACCGCGACGTTTCTCATTGATAATAAAATGCTTTATCACACTTAAATTAACAAAGGTGAAGGCGCCGAGGGCACCAAAGCTTATCATCGATACCACTAAGTTCAGGTCAAGGAATAGGGCCAGCAGCGAGATGGTGGCAACGAACAAAATGGCCCGCCACGGTGTGTGGAATTTGCGATGCAGATGGAAGAACACTTTGCGTGGCAGTACACCTTCACGCCCCATGGCATAGAAAATACGCGACACACTGGTCTGCGCGGTCATTGCGGAGGCATAAACGCCGGTCAAATAAGTGGCCATAAAGAAGTTATACATCCACTTCCCACCGACATGCTCGGAGATAATCAGGCTGGCGGTATCCTGATGTGGAATCAACGATTTCCAGTCGGGATAGGCCAATTGGGCAGCATAGGAAACGGCGATAAAAATAGCACCGGCGCTGATCACCGTAAAGAGAATGGCCCGTGGCAGAGTGCGTTTGGCGTCGTGCGCCTCTTCGGCCATGGTCGCGATGGCATCAAAACCGAGGAAGGCCAAACAGAGCACTGCCGCACCAGAGAGTAACCCGGATAGGTCACCGGCATTCACCAGAAGTGGCTTCATTAACGCTTCCAGGCTTAAATCGGCCTGACTGAAAGAGAGCGCAATAAATAATATGATAAAGACCATCTGTGCTGCGATCAGCGAGAAATTAACTGAGGTGAGTAAACGCACGCCCAGAATATTAAGCAGACTGACACTGATGATAGACGCAATAATAAATACCGGAGCAGGGATAGCCGGAAATGCCTCATGCAAGAAAATGCCTAAAACTAAATAATTAAGGATTGGCAGGAACAGATAATCCAAAATTTGCGCCCAACCCACCAAAAAACCGGTTTTCCCGCCAAAACTACGCTGAACATAGGAATAGGCGGAGCCAGACAGCGGCATGGCGCTGGTCATCCGGCAATAACTGAGGGCGGTAAACAGAATGGTGGCAACAGTCACCAGATAGGCAACGGGCAAATGCCCCTGACTTAATACGGTCACCTGTCCATAGGTAGTGAATACGCCTAAAGGCACCATGTAGGCAAGCCCGAAAGCGACCAGCGCGGGGGTTTTAAGCACTCTGCGCAACTGAATATTTTGTGGCATTACCGTATCATCTCCTGGTGAGAAAAAGCACCGTTACGCTGCATTTTTATGCAGCTATAGAACATAAAGGAGCGGATTTTGACATAAGGGTCGCTGTAACGCCAATGACTTCCTTCTTAGCCTATGTTGTCGTGCTCAACTCTGCTCCTGACAGATTTGTCCCCCGCATCACCGACGTGCATCAATGATGCGGGGCATTCACTAGGCTTGATAAACCACATTACCGCCGATCAGCGTAGATTCCACCAGTGTCTGGTAAATAGCGTTTGGCGACTGCTCAAACAGGTTATTTTTCAGAATGATAATATCGGCGAACTTTCCTGCTTCCAGTGAACCGATATATTGCTCTTTGGCAATCATATAAGCGGCATCAATGGTGGCAGAACGTAATGTTTCAATCAGCGTCAGGTCACGATCATTATCCAGCCGTGGGCCAGCCGGATGACCGTCGAGATCCCATGCACGACGGGTCATACCCACTTGCAGGTTGTACCATTCATCTAGCCGGTCAATGGGCCAGTCACTGCCATACGCAATACGTGCGCCAGCATCAAGGAAGCGTGCTGCGGGCTCCATATGCTGGAAACGGGCCTCGCCCAACATCTCACGCTCTTCATCAATTAGCACCCCCGGCAAGCCAGCCCACTGGAAGGAAAGCACTGCTGTTGCTCCCAGTTTGGCAAAACGATCATATTGATGGGGGGCAACCAGCTCGTTATGTGCTAATCCTGGGCGGATATCTTTGCCCGGCAAGGCGGCGCGCATCTGTTCCACTGCATCCAGCACCATCTCGATGGCCCCATCACCCACGGTATGAGTGTGTGGATGAAGACCTGCGCGGGCGCACTCCAGAATCACAGCATTGACTACTGGCGCGCTAAAATAGAGGTCGCCATAGCGCTCGGTATCTTGCCAGTCAGGTTGTTGTGCTGAACCCTGGTTGGCACGATACGGCTCCAGTAATGCAGCGGTCATGGTTGGGGGTTGCAATACCCCGTCGATAAACAATTTCAGGTGATCGACGGCGAAACCCGGTGCGGGTGTCCATGCGTGGCTTCCCCATTGGCGGGCGAACTCTACCACCTCTTGTACCACGCGAGCGGCGTCCTGTGGGCCTTGCAGGCTATCTGGCGTCACTTCTTTAGCGCCCAGAACCCGTAAGGTTAAGGCATCACGTTCATGCAAACGGTGGAAAGCCAACAACTGTTCGGCAAAAACACGAGTATCCATCACGGTAGTGACACCCTGCGCATTAAGTACTTGCTGCACATGGCCCGCAATTTGCACATTCTTTTCCGCTGTGGCGGAGGGGATACTGTCAAAGGCGCGCATGGCGGGCGCATCTTCCAAAATACCGGTCAATTTACCGTGGGTATCGCGGGCAATTTTGCCATCTGGCGGTACTGGAGTGTGTTCATCGATACCCAGCAATTCCAGCGCGCGGCTATTGGCCGCCAGCGTGTGGCAATCATTGGAAAACAATGCGATTGGACGGCTGGTATTGAGCGAATCCAAGGCCTTTCGGCTCATATCAGCGCCGACGGGTGTCATCGCCTGACGCTGCCAGGCGCGCACGGTCAGCCAGTCATTTTCACCGTTAAAAGGATCGCTATCGAGGTGTTTCTGGATAATATCCAGTGTCTGCTCAACACTTAGCGCAGCATAATTGAGGTTACAACCAATCAGTTGTTTCCCCCCCCAAAACGGGTGCATATGGCTGTCAATCAGGCCGGGCATCATAAACTTACCTGCCAGATCGATAAGTTGAGTTTGCGCGCTAGCGAATTGCTGTTTGATCTCATCACCGCCCGTGGCCAGAATATAACCTTGGCCGATGGCGATGGCACTGCAAACCGTGTTATCAGCATCTGCCGTATAAATTGTGCCATTGTAATAAATACTATCGGCGACAGGAGTCTGTTTAGTCATATTATGTACTTTATAAAATGCCCTTTCCTCCTTGACGTTAGCTGCTCCCGGCATGTTTATCACCTGAATTGCTAACCTCTGTCAGCTCATCGGGATTGGTTGCTGTGCTGCCACGCCAATGACGTTGGGGATTTGAGGAATCAGATAATCATTATAGCCTGTCCTATCAGGGAAAACTCTCCGAGTTAAGTACCGGCCAAGGTGAGAATCTATTAATGGTTTTTCAATAACTCGCTTCTCATCATTGCAGCCAGATGGCGCAAGATTTCTGCTTCTGAAAAACCTAACTCGGTAAACTGGGTTAGACCATCCAGACCGCACACCAACCCGATCAGCCGCCAGGCAACATCACTGGCATTTATGTCTGAGCGAAATTCATCGTTGGTAATGCCGGTATGGATCACCGCCACGGTAGCCGCATGCCAGTCTGACATCGACGCCGCATAGGCTTCCTTAATAAGTTCATCGCGTTCGGCTAGCATTGAAATTTCATTCCACAACCGGGTTTCTCTTCGGCCGGCTTCATCTTGTGGATAGCCCAACACTTGCTGTATCCGTTCAACGGCAGGTAAGTTTTGACTGTTTAGCGCGAAAGCAGATAACGACTGTTTAACTAAGAGTAGAAAAGCATCTGCTCGTAGTCGTGAGACTGATGTGAAATGGTGATGAACTTGCCCAACAGCCACGCCCGCCTCGCTGGCAACACGACGTACAGTGGTTGCCGCCATCCCTTCACTTATCGCGACACGCATCGCAGCCTGCAAAAGGGTGTCGTGGCGTTCCTCACGGTTCAAATAGGCCAAAGAGACTCCTTATCTGACTTATTAGTGTTTCAGCCATTATGTGATGAATTGGACGCTAGTTCAACTTTCCGCTATTATTGACATATTGAACAGGTGTTCAACATTAATCTATGCCTTATTTGAGCGTTTTGTATGTCTAAAAAGTGGATGATTTTCTACGTTATTATTCTGATGTATCTCCCAGTTTCTATTGATGCAACTGTATTACATGTGGCCGCCCCACGACTGGGTATTACGCTGTCAGCCACGGGCAGTGAATTGCTGTGGATTATTGATATTTACTCACTGGTTATGGCCTGTTTGCTGCTGCCAATGGGGGCGCTGGGGGATCGCATCGGTTTCAAACGCTTGGCGTTGTTGGGGTCGGTACTGTTCGGGCTTGCCTCACTGGCGGCGGCTCTTGCACCATCGGTTGCCGCGCTCATTGCGGCACGCGCTTTTTTGGCGATAGGTGCGGCGATGATCCTGCCGGCAACCTTGTCGGCGGTGCGCCATATCTTTACCGATGAACGAGAAAGGGCATTGGCGCTGGGGATATGGGTTGCCATCGGAACGACGGGTGCCGCGATGGGGCCACTGGTTGGTGGATTATTGATGGAATATTTCTACTGGGGTTCAGTCTTCCTGATCAATATCCCTATTATTATTGCAGTGGTTATTGCCACGTTGCTGGTTATACCGAGCCTGCCAGTGCGGGTGGAACAGTCATGGAAATTGGCTCCGGCACTGGTATTGATTACTGCGATCCTATTGCTGGTCTATGCGGCCAAAACCGGGCTGCGCGGCGGGGGAGATATGAGGGTAACTTTCCTAACCGCGTTTATCGGGGGCGCGATGCTGTTTGCTTTTGTTCGTCACCAGTTATCAACGACAGCTCCAATGATTGATTTTCGCCTGATAAGCCAGCGGGTGATCGCTGTTGGTATGGCAATGGCCATGACGGCAATGATAACGCTGGTTGGTTTTGAACTGCTGCTGACACAGGAATTGCAGTTTGTGTTAGGTAAAAGCCCACTCGAAGCGGGTATTTTTCTAATGCCATTGATGATTGCCAGTGGTGTTAGCGGGCCGATATCCGGTTGGCTGGTGGCTAAATTGGGGTTACGTACCGTTGCAAGCGCGGGTATTGCATTTAGCTCATTGAGTTTTCTCGGCCTGGCCTGGACCGATTTTGCCACGCAAGTTTATCTGGCATGGGGATGGATGATAGTGCTGGGGTTCAGTATTGAAGCCTCGTTATTAGCTTCTACTGCGGCGATTATGAGTGCGGCTCCCCCGGAAAAAGCCGGTGCGGCAGGGGCGGTTGAGGGTATGGCTTATGAGCTGGGGGCGGGATTTGGGGTGGCAATATTTGGTTTGATGTTATCGCGGGCCTATACCGCGTCTATTGAATTACCAGCAGATTTACCCGCTGATCTGGTTGAGCAGGCCAGTGCTTCTATCAGTGAAACTATTCAGGTGGTCAATAGCCTTGGTGGGAACGAGCATCTACTGACCAGCGCCAAACTTGCCTTTTCTGCCTCGCATAGTTTGGTATTAGGTACTGCCAGCGCACTGTTAATTCTGCTGGCGGTGGTGGTGTGGTTTACCCTGCCGGGGAAGAAAATACGGCAATTGGGCAAACAGAGTGCCACACCTCACTGATTAGCGGGTGGTTAACACTTCATTAATTAAACAGTCATTACTCTTACTTAACTGTGTGATATACCTATTTAGGGTTTGAAATAGGTAAGGTCTGAGCAATGACTGAGCAAACGTCCTCCGTACAACTTGATCTCGATAGCGCGGCTCAGCCTCCCATAGTGTATATCAGGGGGGATTGGGTACTGGCGCATTACCGCTTTTTGGAACCCCAAGTGGCGCAGTTGCGCGTTAATATGCCCAGTGGCGTGGTATTTGACCTCAACCAACTCGGGGCGTTAGATACCGCCGGTGCAACGTTGCTAGCTCTGCTTCTGGGTGAGGATCGTGTGGCAAATTTACGCGAACTTGCGCCTAAATTGCCAGAAGAACGGCGAACCTTACTTGAAACGGTAAGCCATGTATTGCCTGACTTAGCCCCTGAGCCGTCAGAAAAACCCGCACGATTTTGGCTGGATATGCTGGCTAACACCGGCCGTTCGGTCGATAACTTATGGCAAGATATTAAGTCACTATTGGGCTTTATTGGTCTGACGCTGGAAACCTTGCTGGGGACACTCTTTCGCCCCTCACGCTGGCGCATTACCTCATTAATTGCCAATATTCAACAGATTGGCCTCAATGCTGTACCGATCATTATGTTGCTCACCTTTTTGGTGGGGGCAGTTATCGCTTTTCTCGGTGCCACCGTACTCACTACCTTCGGCGCGGGCATTTTTACCGTCGATTTGGTGGTATTTTCTTTTCTGCGTGAATTTGCGGTACTGCTTACCGCGATCCTGATGGCAGGGCGGACAGCCAGTGCTTTTACCGCTGAAATTGGCTTGATGAAAGCCAATGAAGAGATTGATGCTATCCAGACGCTGGGCTTGAATCCGGTCGAATTGCTGGTGCTACCGCGCGTCTTGGCACTATTGATTTCTCTGCCGATGCTGACCTTTATTGGTATGGTTTGTGGTATTTTTGGTGGCATGGTGGTGTGCGCCTTAACACTGGATATCTCTCCAACCATGTTTTTGTCGATTATGCAAAACAGTAATGGGTTGCAGCATTTTCTGGTGGGTATAAGTAAAGCCCCTATTTTTGCTTTCCTGATTGCCATTATTGGCTGTCTGGAGGGGTTCAAAGTGACGGGTAGCGCTGAATCTGTCGGGGTCCATACCACCACCAGTGTGGTGCATTCGATCTTTGTGGTGATTTTGCTTGATGCCGTGGCAGCACTATTTTTCATGGAAATGGGGTGGTGAGCCAAATGACGCAAGATGCAATTATTCAAATTCGCTCTCTGGTTAACTGCTTTGGCGCACAGTGCGTGCATCAAGGGTTAAATCTTGATGTTAAGCGCGGCGAGGTTTTGGGCGTGGTTGGCGGCTCGGGTACCGGTAAATCGGTTCTGTTACGCAGTATTGTTGGGCTACGTCGTCCGACTGACGGGCAAATTCATGTTTTTGGTGAAGATTTAATGACTCTGTCAGGTCAATCCCGCTCCATGGTAGAGCGCCGATTTGGCGTATTATTTCAACGAGGCGCACTGTTCAGCTCTCTAACCGTGACCGAGAACGTGGCGTTGCCATTAATAGAAAACGCCGGGTTACCCCGGGCTGAGGCTGAGCGTCTGGCTCAGGTTAAACTGGCACTGGCCGGGTTACCGCCGGGCACTGGCAGCAAGTATCCGGCATCACTGTCGGGTGGTATGGTCAAACGTGTTGCGTTAGCCCGTGCCTTGGCGCTGGACCCAGATATTCTGTTTCTTGATGAACCGACAGCGGGCCTTGATCCCATCGGTGCGGCGGCGTTCGACAGTTTGATCCGCACCCTGCGGGATGCCCTCAATCTGACGGTATTTTTGGTAACTCACGATCTGGATACGCTGTATACGTTGTGTGATCGTGTGGCGGTGCTTTCGCAGAAAAAAGTGCTGGTGGTTGATACTCTGGATAAAGTTGCGGCGACTGATGATGCCTGGATTCAGGCGTATTTTCATGGCCCACGAGGCCGGGCTGCTTATCAGGCAGCGGCAATTAACAGTGGAGAGAGGTGGTAATATGGAAACCCGTGCTCATCATGTTGTTATTGGATTGTTCACTCTTATTGTGGTGAGTGCCGCGCTGCTGTTTTGCCTATGGCTGACAAATTCCGGTTCTGACCGCCAGTTCAGATTGTACGATATCGTTTTCAATGAACCGGTGAGTGGCCTGTCACAGGGCAGCACCGTTCAGTACAGCGGGATTCGAGTCGGTGAGGTGACACAATTGCGGTTGGACCGAGAGAATCCTAATAAGGTTTGGGCACGTATCCGCGTCTCTGCATCTACTCCGATACGCGAGGATACTCAAGCCCGGCTGACAGTTGCGGGTATTACCGGCACTTCAAATATTCAATTCAGCAGTGGCAGCCAAGACAGCCCGCTGTTGGAAGGCAAAGATGGCGATGTTCCTATCATTATTGCCACCCCTTCGCCGATGAGTCAGCTACTGGCTAACGGTGAGAATTTCATGAC
The DNA here is from genome assembly GCF_048593855.1 of Yersinia sp. 2542 StPb PI. Classification (NCBI taxonomy): domain Bacteria; kingdom Pseudomonadati; phylum Pseudomonadota; class Gammaproteobacteria; order Enterobacterales; family Yersiniaceae; genus Yersinia; species Yersinia sp. 2542 StPb PI. Next base: position 1,315 of record NZ_JAZGQA010000061.1, on the reverse strand, counting down.
CAATGCTAATGAAGTGTTGGTGCGCTTGAACCAGTTGCTGGCACCGGATAACCAGCAGCGCCTGATAACGACACTGGATAATCTCGCGCTGGTCACTCAAACCGTGGCTGATCAACGTGGTGATCTTCGTACCCTGTTGCAGCAGTTGGCGCAGGCCAGTAAACAGGCTAATGAGACACTGGCCCAAACTAATCGCCTGCTGCGTAATGCTAACGGCTTAATGGATGGGCAGGGGAAACAACTGGTCAGTGATGCCGCCAAGACCATGGCATCGTTGCAAAATACCAGTACCATCCTCAATAAATTGGTGAGTGAAAATAAAACCTCACTCAATAACGGGATGCAAGGGATGAATGAGCTGGGGCCGGCTGTGGATGAGCTGCGCAGAACATTAGCGACATTACGTGCCGCCGTTTCTCGTTTGGAAGAAAACCCAGCGGCCTTGTTGCGCGGCCGTGAAAGAACACAGGAGTTTACGCCTTAATGCTCTCTCTTAATCTAATGCGCTATGCAGGCCGCCGTGTGTGGCTATTGATGATATCCGGCGGGGCGATACTGCTCTCTGCCTGTACCATTTTACCCTCGGCCCCCGTATCACAAGTTTATCTTCTGCCGGTGCCACCAGCAGTGAGTGCGCCGCGCGTGCAGACAGTAAACTGGTCATTACGGGTTTCACAACCGGCGACGAACCAGTTTCTTAATAGCTCACGCATAGCGGTGCAGCCTCAGGGCCAGGAGATTGCAGTTTATAAAAACTCTCGTTGGAGTGATTCAGCGCCGATTCTGGTGCGCAATCGTCTTATTCAGGCGTTCCGTAGTGATGGCCGAATCCGCGCAGTCAGTAGCGATGATGACAGCCTACAGGCTGATGTGGAGTTGAGTGGTGATTTGTCTGCGTTCCAAGGGGTATATCATGTTGGTAGCAGCGAAGTGCTGATCCGCTTTGATGCCCGGCTGGTAAGAATTTCGGACCGTAGGATTATTGCGACCCGCCAGTTTGAAATTCGCCAACCGATAACAGGTAGCGAGATGAATGAGGTGATTCAGGCCTTTGGCCTGGCCAGTGACCAGTTAGCCACCCAAGTGCTCAACTGGACCATGCAGCAGTCTCCTCAGTAGCACGGGTTATCAAACCAGGACAGGCTGCAGCGAGTATATCGCGATAGCTTAGATTTTATTTCAGGCGAGTTGGCAGTAGCTAACTCGCCTTTTTTAATCGGCAGTTTACGGGTTCAGAGAAAGAATCTCGCCCAAGGGGGAAAATATTCTCTTTATTGTTTTGTGACTAGTATCTCATTGGGTGTAGTGCTTATGG
>NZ_JAZGQA010000060.1:0-23492 GCF_048593855.1 Yersinia sp. 2542 StPb PI | reverse complement strand
ATGAGGATTACATCAGATGAGAGCCACTGGACTAAAACTGAGTTATTGCGCCGCCAGAAAGGTGGCGCATCACTAACTTAGTTACGATATAACACTTTAATGATGTGATATCCAAACTGGGTCTTAACCGGTCCATAAGGTTGCAGCAGTTCGCAGCTAAATACCGCTTTATCGAAAGCTGGGACCATATCCCCTTTATTGAACTCGCCCAAATCGCCGCCATTACGTTTTGACGGGCAGTTAGAGAATTTTTTCGCTAACTCTTGGAAATTTGCGCCGTTATTCAATTGCGCCAGAATATCGTTTGCCTGCTTTTCATCATCAACCAAAATGTGCAGTGCAGAAGCTTTGTTTGCCATAGTAACAATCACCACTAAGTTATTTAGACTACATAGTTATTTGAACGAAGGTTATCTTCAATAGGTCTTGAAGCGCGCCAGTGTAGCGTATTTTGGTCGTGATGGGGCCACTGCGGCGAGCGTTTTACAAATCAAAAACAGCAGGTGGTTTTTTTTCGCCGACCGCTTTCTGCTACAATCCTGTTCCCCCGTTAACCCACTGAGCTTCTGAGTGCCATGCGATTAAATCCCAGCCAACAACAAGCCGTCGAATTCGTTACTGGCCCCTGCCTGGTGTTGGCCGGTGCGGGATCGGGCAAAACCAGAGTTATCACTAACAAGATTGCCCATTTGATCCGCCAGTGTGGCTATCAACCGAAACATATTGCGGCGGTGACTTTTACCAATAAAGCGGCGCGTGAAATGAAAGAACGTGTGGCGCAAACATTGGGGCGTAAAGAAGCACGTGGCTTGATGATAGCAACCTTCCATACTCTGGGATTAGAGATTATCAAAAAAGAGTATGTGGCGTTGGGGATGAAATCCAACTTCTCGCTGTTTGATGCACAGGACCAATTGGGGCTATTGAAAGATCTGACCCACAAGTGGTTGGAAGACGATAAAACGTTACTGCAACAATTGATATCCCAGATCTCCAACTGGAAGAATGATCTGCTCTCGCCAGCGGCGGCTGCGGCACTGGCGCGATCCGAGCGTGATAAGCTGTTTGTGCATTGCTACGGCTTATATGACGCCCATTTGAAAGCCTGCAATGTGTTGGATTTCGACGACCTTATCACCCTGCCGACACTGCTGCTGCAAAACAATCTGGACGTGCGCGAACGCTGGCAAAATCGTCTGCGATACCTACTGGTCGATGAATACCAAGATACCAATACCAGCCAATATCAAATGGTTAAATTACTGGTGGGCAACCGGGCGCGTTTTACCGTAGTCGGTGATGATGACCAATCTATCTATTCATGGCGCGGAGCGCGACCACAGAACTTAGTCTTATTGAATGAAGACTTCCCGCAATTGCAGGTGATCAAGCTGGAGCAAAATTACCGCTCCTCGGGCCGTATTCTAAAGGCGGCAAATATTCTGATTGCCAATAACCCCCATGTTTTTGAAAAGAGACTCTTTTCTGAATTGGGTTATGGCGATGAGCTGAAAGTGATCACTGCTAATAATGAAGATCATGAGGCGGAAAGAGTGATCGGTGAGCTTATCGCCCATCACTTTGTCAAAAAGACTCAATACAGTGATTACGCCATTTTGTATCGCGGTAACCATCAGTCGCGGTTGTTCGAAAAGCTACTGATGCAAAACCGTATCCCTTATCGTATTTCGGGAGGCGATTCATTTTTCTCGCGGCCAGAGATCAAAGACCTATTGGCGTATTTGCGGGTATTGACCAATCAGGACGATGACAGTGCATTTTTACGTATCGTGAATACACCCAAGCGTGAGATTGGTTCAACGACCGTGCAAAAACTGGGAGAATGGGCCAATTTACGTAATAAAAGCCTGTTTCGAGCCAGTTTTGATTTGGGATTAGGCGAGCATCTGAAAGGCCGTGGTTTGGAGTCATTGCAGCGTTTCACGCACTGGATGGATAGTATTATTCGGCTGGTAGAACGTGAGCCAGTGGCGGCAGTGCGCGATCTGATTCACGGCATCGATTATGAAAGTTGGTTGTTCGAAACCTCTCCCAGCCCCAAAGCGGCAGAAATGCGGATGAAGAACGTTAATCTCTTATTCAGTTGGATGACTGAAATGCTGGAAGGCTCTGAGCTGAATGAGCCGATGACGCTCACTCAGGTCGTTACACGTTTTACCCTACGCGACATGATGGAGCGGGGGGAAAGTGATGAAGAAGTGGATCAAGTGCAATTAATGACCTTGCATGCCTCCAAAGGGCTGGAGTTCCCTTATGTGTTTTTGGTTGGCATGGAGGAGGGCTTGCTGCCGCATCAAAGCAGTATCGATGAAGATAATGTAGATGAAGAGCGGCGCTTGGCCTACGTGGGTATCACCCGCGCCCAGCGTGAGTTGTTCTTTACCTTGTGCAAAGAGCGGCGGCAGTATGGTGAGCTGATTCGGCCGGAACCCAGTCGCTTTCTGATGGAGTTACCGCAAGACGACTTGAAATGGGAAGATGAGCGCAAAGCCGTTAGCCCGGAAGAGCGGATGCAAAAAGGCCAGAGTCATCTGGCCAATATTCGTGCGCAATTAGCAAATGCGAAGAAACAGTAGTCAAAGCTAAAAATAGCCGCGAAGGCGAAAACAGTAACGGGCAGTGTCTGGGTCTGCCCGTTTTTGCCCCGCTAAGGCGTTACGGGTTTGCCATCGACAGTCACGTTTTTCACGTCGCTGAAGTGCCAAGGGGTATCACCCCGTAACTCAGTAAAGACCACGTTATTAAATTCACTGTCACGTAAATCACTGATAGCGGTTGGGTTTACCTGTTTCAATTGCACATTGTTGACATGTACCAAACGGTGCCAGGCTTGGTTTGCCGTATCGCCTTTGATTTCAATCACAGCGTTTTTGCCGGTTATATTATCTAATGTCACATTGTTTACTGTGAAATCATAGAATTGAGCCGGTATTTTAGCTGGTGGATAGTCGATATTGGCATTACTGTCGGCATAGTCCAGCGTCATCACTACCGCCTGTTTGGCCAAATCGCGCATGGCATTATTACGGAATGTCACGTTACGGGCGCCGCCACCAATGGTGCTGGTGCTCTTGGCACGCAGGCCAATATCGGTCAGATACATCACGTTGTTTTCCGCCAGAATATCCTCAATCCAGGCACCGGTATGGCTACCGGTTACAATGGCACCGTGGCCCATACGGAAATAGTTATTAAACAGCCATGCACCTTTCATCGGCTCTTGCTGCTGTGCTTTTTCTCCAGTACCGGCAGCAAAATTGATGCAGTCGTCGCCAGTATCAAAGAAGTTATTAAACACCATTACATTTTGGCTATTACCAAACTCGATACCATCACCGTTGTTTGCATCATAGGTTTGATGAATTAAACCGTTGGCGACCACGTTGTGGTTTTCCAGATTCATGATGCCGTGGAATGCGGGGTTACGTACGGTAAAACCTGCCAGATAGACGTTCTCTACACCGCGCAATGTCATCAGGCTGGAGCGACGTTGACCATAGGCATTTTTCAAATCCATACCATCAGAAACAGCCTTCTCAACCTGATTTTTAGCCAGAATCCCATCTTCATGCACTTTGCTGTTTTTGCTCGCCACATATTGTGGCAATGGATGACCTAGCTCATCGGTCACTTCAGCCGTTTTTGCCCGTTGCCAGCCATTACCATCAATCACCCCCGGACCGGTAATACGGATGTTGCGGAAAGTCCCTGGTGTGCTTTTATTCGGGTCAATGGCATTGATCAGTGAGGCTGGGCGCTCAATGGTGGAATAGGGATATAAACGGTAGCCCGCTGGATAATCATCAGGGTTCTCTGAGCCTAATAGTGTTGCACCTGCTTGCAGGTTGAGGGTCATATCACTTTTTAGCCACAGTGCGCCACTTTTGAAAGTACCCGCAGGGATTTCAACCCGGCAGCCCGGCTTACAACTATCGATTGCCTGTTGGATCGCCTTGGTATTCAATGTCTTGCCATCATCAACTGCGCCGAAGTCGCGCACGTTGACGATTTGTGGTTTGGCGCTGGTTTTTGCCGTAACAAGATTACTGGCAGCGGATAACGAGCCATCAGCATATTGGGCTTTTACCGTGAACTGATAGCGGGTATCGGGTTTCAGGCCATCAACGGTGAAGTTTTGTAGCACAATCTTATGCTGGAAATTATCTTTATCATTGGCATAAAAGTGATCAATATAGGGCTTGGCGGGAGAGAATTTATTATTGTTATCACTGGCTTTGCCCAGCAGCTTTCCAGCAGAATAAATTTGATAATCGACAATTTTACCGGTGTCTTCTGGTGCTTTCCACACTAATACAATAGTGCTCTCATCATAAGCGAGAGTAGGAACCTGAAGCTGTTGCGGGGCATGGTGGGCACTTGCTTTAGCTGCAATTGCTGTTGGGGTGCTGGCTATCAGACTGGACATCATTACCAACATAGCCAAGCTATGTGGACGTTGAAGCTGTGCTCGCATTGTTACCTCTTTCAAAAAAAAGAAACGTTGTTTTATAAAAATACACACAATGTTTCTTTTTTAAGCTGAGGATGATCACAATCTAATGGTTTTGTAGAGATTTCAGTGTGAAGGATGAGGGGATAGGGCGACCCAGGCCGCCCAACAGCAAAGAATTTAATTAAGTTCTTCTAATGACAGTGGCCATTGGACATAGCTTTGCCAATGGCTTTCCTGTTCCAGCGCTTCTGCTCGATAAGGGTGCTGTTGTAACCAGCCATGAGGTAGCAGCACATAAAGAGCCTCGCCCGTGGCCCGTAGCCTGACAGCTGGTAAGGTATCATCCCGCCGACGGCTGGAGAAAATAATCGACAGACGCAGGATTCGACACAGATGTTGTGCCATATTCACCGGCAATGCATTCTGCTGATTCAACAGGGACAAATCGAGAGTATCACTCTGATTTTGCAACAATGCGGACAGTAATAGCTTTTGCGCGGGGGTAAAGCCGGGTAGGTCTAGATTGCGGATCAGATAAGCAGCATGTTGGGGAGCACGTTTAAAATCGACACTTAGACCAATTTCATGAATCAAACAGGCATTTTGCAATAACTCCCGACATCGATTATCGAGTTGCCACTCTTTTTCTACCTGTAAAAAAAAATTATCGGCTAACTTGCTCACGCGTTTGGCTTGTTCGATATCGAGTAAATAACGGCGCTGCAAATTGCGCACTGTCCGGCTACGAATATCTTGCTCGACCGGTAAATGAAGCATGCCGTAGACTAGCCCTTCGCGCAGCGCGCCGCCAGCCAGTGTCATACTGTCAATTGCCAGTTCCTGAAATATCGCAATCAAGATAGACAAACCACTGGGGAAAACCAGCGCTCGTTCTAGTGTTAAACCGGGAATCTCCAGTTCTTCCAACTTGCCGCACTGAATGGCTCTCTGCTTGAGCTGTTGTAATTTGGCCAGCGTGATCAGTTCATCCATGCCCTGAGCAACCATAATTTCTTGTAGGGCCTGAACCGTACCCGATGCTCCAACACAAATTTGCCAGCCATGGTCACGAAAACGTTTCGCGACCGGTTTGATCATCTCACGTGCAGCCAGTTCCGCACGCTCAAAATTGTCTTTTGCCAGATTGCGATCGCTAAAATAACGTTCCAGCCAGGTGACGCAACCCATTGATAAACTGACGAGAATGTTCGCTTGAGCACCATTGCCGGTGACCAGTTCGGTGCTACCACCGCCGATATCCACTACCAGACGCTGCTCCGGCCCACCGGTGGTATGTGCCACACCGTGATAAATCAGACGAGCTTCTTCTTCGCCACTGATGACCTGAATCGGACAACCAAGAATGTCGATTGCAGTTTGCAGGAACTCTTCAGCATTTGAGGCAAGACGCAGGGTTGCAGTTGCAACCACCCGGATCTGGTCCAAAGGAATGTCCTGCAAACGTTCTGAAAAGAGCTTCAGACATTGCCAGCCGCGTTCCATCGCTTCTTGTGATAAATGGTTTTGACTATCCAGACCCGCAGCCAGACGGACTTTCCGCTTGATTCGGGCCAACGTCTGGATACTGCCTGCCACCTCACGTACTACCAACATATGGAAACTGTTGGAGCCAAGATCGATGGCAGCATAAAGTGAGGTGGAACTTAGCATCATTTATCAGCTCGGTCGCTTACGGTTATTCCGTGGTGCACCACTGCGACGTGGGGCAGAGTTACGGCGTGGGCCATTCCCGGTACGGGTACGGGCCAGACGTTTTGGCGCCGGCAAATCAGTTAATAGCGCATCGCTATTATATTTGCTTACCGGAATGCTATGACCGGTGTAGGTCTCGATAGCCGGTAAGTTTAACGCGTACTCTTCACATGCCAGGCTGATAGAATGACCACTTTCGCCAGCACGACCGGTACGGCCAATGCGGTGAACATAGTCTTCACAGTCGTCAGGCAGGTCATAGTTGAACACATGGGTGACCAGTGGAATGTGCAAGCCACGGGCGGCAACATCGGTAGCAACCAGAATATCCAAATCACCTTTGGTGAAATCTTCCAGAATACGCAGGCGTTTTTTCTGTGCCACATCACCGGTCAGTAAACCAACACGATGACCATCTGCAGCCAGGTGACCCCAGATCTCTTCACAACGATGTTTGGTATTGGCAAAAATAATACAGCGGTCTGGCCACTCTTCTTCAATCAACGTCTGAAGCAGACGCATTTTTTCTTCATTTGAAGGGTAGAACAGCTCTTCCTGAATGCGGTGGCCGGTTTTTTGTAACGGTTCCACTTCAACATATTCAGCGTTATTCATTTGTTCGAATGCCAATTCACGTACCCGGTACGAGAGTGTGGCAGAGAACAACATGTTTAAACGTTTATCAACGGAAGGCATACGGCGGAACAGCCAGCGGATATCTTTAATAAAGCCTAGATCGTACATCCGATCAGCTTCATCCAGGACCACAACCTGAATCGCACCGAGGTTAATATAATTTTGTTTCGCGTAGTCGATTAAACGGCCAGTAGTACCGATCAGAATGTCAACGCCACTTTCCAGCACTTTAAGCTGTTTATCGTAGCCGTCACCACCATAAGCCAAGCCTAATTTCAGGCCAGTCATCTGGGAAAGTGATTCCGCATCGGAGTGAATTTGTACTGCTAATTCACGCGTTGGTGCCATAATCAATGCGCGTGGTTGATTAGTCTGGCGACCCTCTTCAGCCGGGTGAGAAAGCAAATAATGGAAAGTAGACGCTAAGAATGCCAGCGTCTTGCCGGTACCTGTTTGCGCCTGACCCGCTACATCACGCCCAGAGAGGGTGAGTGGCAATGCTAACGCCTGGATCGGCGTACAGTTATGAAACCCTTTGTTTTCAAGAGCTTCTATAACTAGCGGGTGCAGGGCGAAGTCGGAAAACTTCAGTTCGGTCAAGTGTGTTTTGCTCATAGTGTGGTAGAATATCAGCTAACTATTGCTTTACGAAAGCGTATCCGGTGAAATAAAGTCATCCTATTGTTGGTTAATGCTACACCAACGAGGTAGACACAATCCTTTGGAGTAGAACATGAGCGATAAAATTATTCACCTGAGTGACGACAGCTTCGACACTGACGTGCTGAAAGCCAGCGGCCTGGTTCTGGTCGATTTCTGGGCTGAATGGTGTGGTCCGTGCAAGATGATTGCTCCGATTTTGGATGAAATTGCTGAAGAGTACGAAGGCAGACTGACCATCACTAAATTGAATATTGATGACAATCAGGGCACGGCACCGAAATACGGTATCCGTGGTATCCCTACATTGTTGTTATTCCGTGACGGTGAAGTAGTGGCCACCAAAGTGGGTGCCTTGTCTAAAGGCCAGCTTAAAGCCTTCTTGGATGCAAATCTGTAAGCGGTATTAGCCGTCAATACCCAAAGTCGTTGGCGTTGCAGCAAGTGAGCTTCGATGAGCTGACTAAGGTTAGTGATTCGGGCGACAAATCTGCCAGAAGCAGATTTGAGCACTGTTTGCAGCGGGCTCAACGAGGTGAGGTTCATGGATGGGCTGAGTTGTAATAGCGGCTAACACGGCTGTGGCTGCAAGGCTGTAGGGTATGTTTAGCGGCAGTTGTGATTTCTCACACTGACCGCTAGACGCCTGCAAAGAAGCGTGTTAAGTTTACTCTACTGCATATAGAACATTCCTGTGTATCGAGTCCGGGTTTATAGCATCTAGCTTATTCTTTAGTATCTAATTTACTCTTTAGCATCTAATAAATAGTCTGTAGCACCTAAATAGTTTGAATCTAAAGCTTTACTCTATGTCGAAATAATGTGTGTTGAGAATGATTATGAACTCAATCAGTTTTTTGACAGTCTAACGGTTTTACAAATCAGTCTAAGGTACCTTCAATCTTTTGACCGTTGTGTCGCGCAAATCCCGCGTAAGTCATTACTTGCGTAGTTTGCTCAAGGCCGGTGATTGAATGTCCCATTAAACAGGCACGGATGACGCTGCCATACCATTCACGACCATAGTTCGAGACATACCCCGAGTTTAAGAACCCACCATTATGAATCTTACCGAATTAAAGAACACGCCGGTTTCTGATCTGATAACACTTGGCGAAAATATGGGGCTGGAAAACCTGGCCCGGATGCGTAAACAAGATATTATTTTCTCTATTCTTAAGCAGCACGCGAAAAGTGGAGAAGATATCTTCGGTGACGGTGTATTGGAGATATTGCAGGATGGATTTGGTTTCCTCCGCTCTGCAGACAGCTCCTACCTCGCCGGTCCCGACGACATCTATGTATCCCCAAGCCAAATTCGCCGTTTCAACCTTCGCACTGGTGATACCGTTGCCGGTAAGATTCGTCCGCCGAAAGAGGGTGAGCGTTATTTTGCATTGTTAAAAGTTAACGAAGTTAACTACGACAAACCGGAAAACGCCCGTAACAAAATCCTGTTCGAAAACTTAACCCCATTACATGCCAACTCTCGTCTGCGCATGGAACGTGGTAATGGTTCGACGGAAGATTTAACTGCCCGTGTACTTGATTTGGCCTCGCCAATCGGTCGCGGTCAACGTGGTCTGATTGTGGCACCGCCTAAAGCGGGTAAAACTATGCTGTTGCAGAACATCGCTACCAGCATTGCTTACAATCACCCTGATTGCGTCTTGATGGTATTGCTGATTGACGAACGTCCTGAAGAAGTGACTGAGATGCAACGTCTGGTTAAGGGTGAAGTTATTGCTTCCACTTTTGATGAGCCAGCATCCCGTCACGTTCAGGTAGCTGAAATGGTTATCGAGAAAGCGAAACGTCTGGTTGAGCACAAAAAAGACGTTATCATCTTGCTGGACTCCATTACTCGTCTGGCCCGAGCATACAACACCGTGGTTCCTGCTTCAGGTAAAGTGCTGACAGGTGGTGTGGATGCTAACGCCTTGCATCGTCCTAAGCGTTTCTTTGGTGCTGCACGTAATGTTGAAGAGGGCGGTAGCCTGACCATCATTGCCACGGCATTGGTTGATACCGGTTCTAAAATGGATGAAGTTATCTATGAAGAATTTAAAGGTACCGGCAACATGGAACTGCATTTATCGCGCAAAATTGCCGAAAAACGTGTGTTCCCAGCCATCGATTTCAACCGCTCTGGTACACGTAAAGAAGAGCTGCTGACCACCACTGAAGAGCTGCAAAAAATGTGGATCTTGCGCCGTATTCTTCATCCAATGGGTGAAATCGATGCGATGGAGTTCCTCATCAGTAAACTGGCAACAGCGAAAACTAACGATCAGTTCTTCGATAATATGAGACGTTCGTAAGTCGAGTAAAATCAGTCAAAACGCCACGCACAGTCGTGGCGTTTTTTGCTTTTGGAATATACGATAGTTGGGCTTGTTATCCATTAAGTGATAGGCATTCCATAATTTATGGCTATTTTGGTAGTTATTCTCATTACCAATGAGAAAATAGCAAAAAATAGAGTTGGGAATAACAAGCAAGGCTGTCATCATATTCGGAAATAACTGAAAGCGTGGGGAAGGCATGGTATGCGCCAAGCCGCATGCTAAGCTGTCGTATCATTTTTGCAGAGAGCGGTTAAACGTGAACTTACTCACTATGAGTACTGAAATATTTATTATATTCCTGTTTTCTCTGGCATTTTTATTTGTTGCTCGCAAAGTTGCCAAGAAAATCGGACTCGTTGATAAACCTAATTATCGCAAACGTCACCAAGGGTTGATTCCATTAGTGGGCGGAATATCCGTGTTTGCGGGTATTTGTTTTACCTTTCTGATAACCAATCAGCAGATCCCTCATTTCCGACTCTATCTCGGTTGCGCCGGTTTATTGGTGTTCATTGGTGCTTTAGATGATCGCTTTGATATCAGTGTAAAAATCCGTGCCTTTGTTCAGGCATTGGTGGGTATCGCCATGATGGCAGTCGCGGGGCTCTATTTGCGGAGCCTGGGACATGCTTTTGGTCCGTGGGAGATGTCATTAGGGCCATTTGGCTATGTCGTCACACTGTTCGCGGTGTGGGCGGCGATAAATGCTTTCAATATGGTGGATGGTATTGATGGTTTACTGGGGGGGCTGTCTTGTGTCTCTTTCGGTGCCATGGGTATTCTATTGTATCAAAGCGGGCAGATGGCATTGGCATTATGGTGCTTTGCCATGATAGCCGCTATCTTGCCTTATATTCTGTTAAACCTTGGGTTATTAGGGCGTCGCTATAAAGTCTTTATGGGTGATGCGGGCAGTACGCTAATTGGCTTCACCGCTATTTGGATGTTGCTGCAAACCACACAAGGGAATTCCCATCCGATTAACCCGGTGACTGCATTATGGATTATTGCAATTCCATTGATGGATATGATTGCCATCATGTACCGGCGTTTACGTAAAGGAATGAGTCCTTTCTCACCAGACCGTCAACATATCCATCACTTGATTATGCGTGCTGGTTTTACCTCACGGCAGGCATTTGTCTTAATTACACTGGCGGCAGCGTTGTTAGCGGCGATTGGTGTTATTGGCGAAAGGCTGACATTTGTCCCTGAATGGGTGATGTTGGCATTATTCTTGCTTGCATTTCTGTTGTATGGCTACTGCATTAAACGAGCATGGCGTGTGGCACGTTTTATCAAACGGATGAAGCGTCGGATGCGTCGTGCATCGCAAAATAAGCATGAATCTTAACCTGAGGCTTTTAGGCAGTGATGAAACCAGAATCTATGTCGACTGATAAAACAGGGTCTACCAATAATGAGCCTACTGTGGATAACGAATTAGATATCCGCAGCCTGTTCCGTACTCTTTGGCGCGGTAAGGTGTGGATTATCGGTATGGCAATTCTTTTTGCTGCGATCGCGCTGGGTGTTTCCTATCTGGTGAAACAACAGTGGAGTGCGACAGCCATTACTGACCGGCCAACAGTCAATAATTTGGGTGGTTTTTATTCTCAGCAGCAGTTTTTACGTAATCTGGATACTCGCATTAATAGCGGAGTTGCCAGTGAACAACCCGGTATCTCTGACGAAGCTTATGGTGAGTTTATTACCCAACTTGCGGCTTACGATACCCGTCGTGATTTCTGGCTGCAAAGTGATTACTACAAACAGCGTCTGGAAGGTGATGCCAAGGCTGATGCCGCATTACTGGATGAGCTGATAAACAATATTGTTTTCACCCCACGCGATGACAAAAAAATGCTGAATGACAGCATTAAATTGACGGCAGAAACGGCCAGTGATTCCAATAAATTACTTCGTGGTTATATTGATTTTGCCAGTCAGCGTGCTGCCAGCCATTTGAACGATGAGATTCAAGGGGCATGGGCGGCTCGTACTCAATCGATGAAAGCACAAGTTAAACGGCAAGAAGCGGTCGCTCAAGCGGTGTTTGATCGTGAAGTGACGGCAGTTAAGCAAGCATTGAAAGTCGCAGGTCAGCAAGGAATTAACCGAAACCAAACGGATACTCCGGCAGAGCAGTTACCAGATTCCAAGATGTTTATGCTGGGTAAACCGATGCTTGAAGCCCGTTTGGAAACATTACAGGCTACCGGACCAAGTTTTGATATTGATTACGATCAGAACCGTGCCATGCTGGCAACATTGAACGTCGGTCCAACGTTGGATAAGACGTTCCAGACATATCGCTACTTACGTACACCGGAAGATCCAGTTACCCGTGATAGTCCGCGCCGTATTTTCCTGCTGATTATGTGGGGTGCGATTGGCGCACTAGTTGGGGCTGGCGTGGTGTTGGTTCGTCGTACCAGTATACCAGCGTAATTCATTGGCGTTGCCGTCGGGTAAAGCGGCCATGTAGCAGTGCCAGGTAAAAAGAGTATAAATCGTTAATGGGCGCATTGTGCGCCCAACTTGCAGGCGTTGTCTGCGGCTAACTGACCTTAAAGAGATTCACTGTGAAAGTGTTGACTGTTTTTGGCACCCGGCCTGAAGCCATTAAGATGGCTCCTCTGGTGCATGCCTTGGCTCAGGATGAAGCCTTTGAATCGAGAGTCTGCGTGACGGCCCAGCATCGCGAGATGCTGGATCAAGTGTTACGCTTATTTGAGATTCAACCGGACTATGATTTAAATATCATGAAACCGGGACAGGGATTGACGGAAATAACCTGCCGTATTTTGGAAGGGTTAAAGCCTGTTCTGGCAGAATTTAAGCCAGACGTTATTTTAGTTCATGGCGATACGACCACGACACTATCAACCAGCCTGGCGGCATTTTATCACCGTATTCCTGTCGGCCACGTCGAGGCGGGATTGCGCACAGGGAATCTCTATTCTCCGTGGCCGGAAGAGGCCAACCGTCAACTGACGGGGCATCTTGCTATGTACCATTTCGCACCGACCGAGAATTCCCGCCAAAACCTGCTCCGTGAGATGGTGCCGGAGAACCGCATTTTTGTCACCGGCAATACGGTGATCGATGCGCTGTTCTGGGTGCGGGATCGGGTGATGAATAACCCGGAGTTACGCTCCAGCCTGGCGCAACGCTACCCGTTCCTTGATATCAGTAAGAAGATGATTTTGGTCACGGGTCACCGTCGTGAGAGCTTTGGTGGTGGTTTTGAGCGGATTTGCAGTGCGTTAGCTGAAATTGCCCTTAAGCACCCCGAGGTGCAGGTGGTTTATCCGGTGCATCTCAACCCGAATGTCAGTGAGCCGGTCAATCGCATCTTGAAGGGTATTGATAATATCATTCTGATTGACCCGCAAGATTACTTGCCATTCGTGTATCTGATGAACCACGCTTACCTGATCCTGACCGATTCTGGCGGTATTCAGGAAGAAGCGCCTTCATTAGGTAAGCCGGTGTTGGTGATGCGTGATACCACCGAACGCCCGGAAGCAGTCGATTCCGGTACGGTTCTGTTGGTTGGCACTAATATTAATAAAATTGTCGATGCAGTGACCCGCTTGCTCACTGATGAAACTGCCTATCATCAAATGACACGGGCGCATAATCCTTACGGTGACGGGCATGCCTGTCAACGCATCCTTGAAGCTTTAAAGAATCATCAGGTGACGTTATGAGTTTTGAAACTATTTCTGTTATCGGTCTTGGGTACATTGGTCTGCCAACTGCTGCTGCTTTCGCGTCGCGCAAGAAGAAAGTGATTGGGGTTGATGTCAACGCCCATGCTGTTGAAACCATTAATCGCGGTGCTATCCATATCGTGGAGCCGGATTTAGACAAAGTGGTGAAGATTGCTGTTGAAGGCGGTTACCTGCAAGCGGTGACCAAACCGCTGGCAGCTGATGCGTTTCTTATTGCCGTACCGACACCGTTTAAAGGCGATCACGAACCGGATATGGTTTATGTTGAATCAGCTGCTAAATCTATCGCCCCAGTATTGAAAAAAGGTGATCTGGTCATTCTGGAATCCACCTCTCCAGTTGGTGCGACTGAACAAATGGCCCAATGGCTGGCTGAAGTGCGCCCGGATCTGAGCTTCCCACAGCAAGCCGGTGAAGATGCTGATATCAACATCGCCTACTGCCCTGAACGTGTGTTACCCGGCCAGGTCATGGTTGAACTGATTCAGAATGACCGTGTTATCGGTGGTATGACGCCGAAATGTTCTGCCCGCGCCAGTGAGTTGTATAAAATCTTCCTCGAAGGCGAATGTGTGGTGACTAACTCCCGCACTGCTGAGATGTGTAAGCTGACAGAAAACAGCTTCCGCGATGTTAACATTGCTTTTGCCAATGAATTGTCACTGATTTGTGATGAGCAGGGCATCAATGTGTGGGAGCTGATTCGCTTGGCGAACCGTCATCCACGCGTAAATATTTTGCAGCCAGGCCCAGGTGTGGGTGGCCACTGTATCGCAGTTGATCCGTGGTTTATCGTTTCACAAAATCCACAATTAGCTCGTTTGATCCATACAGCACGTTTGGTGAATGACGGCAAACCATTGTGGGTCGTGGATCGGGTTAAAACCGCTGTTGCTGATTGTTTGGCAGCCACCAATAAACGTGCTTCTGAAGTGAAAATTGCCTGCTTTGGCTTGGCATTTAAACCCAATATTGATGACCTGCGTGAAAGCCCGGCAGTCGAAATTGCCCATTTGATCGCCGAATGGCATATCGGCGAAACATTGGTAGTTGAACCTAATGTTGAGCAACTGCCAAAATCACTGGCAGGTCACGTGACACTGAAAGACACCGCGACTGCGTTGCAGCAAGCGGATGTGCTGGTGATGTTGGTCGATCACCGCCAATTCAAAGCAATTAAACCTGAAGATGTGAAGCAATCGTGGATTGTTGACACCAAAGGAGTATGGCGTTGAGACGCATTCTAGTCACAGGCGGGGCCGGTTTTATCGGCTCTGCGGTGGTAAGACATATTATCGATGATACTTCAGACAGCGTAGTGGTGGTAGATAAGCTCACCTACGCCGGAAATCTGGAGTCATTGGCTGTTGTCGCCCAGAGCGAACGTTATGCGTTTGAACAGGTAGATATCTGCGATCGCGCCGAATTGGATCGGGTTTTTGCGCACTATCAGCCGGATGTGGTGATGCATCTGGCGGCAGAAAGTCATGTGGACCGCTCGATTGATGGCCCAGCGGCTTTTATCGAAACTAATGTGGTGGGCACTTACACTATGTTAGAAGCGGCGCGCCATTATTGGCAGCAACTGCACGCTGAGGCGAAATTAACATTTCGCTTCCACCATATCTCAACTGATGAGGTGTATGGGGATCTGCATGGTACGGATGATCTGTTTACCGAAACCACACCTTATGCGCCAAGCAGCCCCTATTCAGCGTCTAAGGCGTCCAGTGACCATTTAGTTCGTGCTTGGTTGCGGACTTATGGCCTACCGACGCTGGTAACTAATTGCTCAAATAACTATGGTCCCTATCATTTCCCTGAGAAGTTGATACCGCTGGTTATTCTGAATGCGCTGGCGGGTAAACCGTTACCGGTGTATGGCAATGGCGCACAGGTACGCGACTGGTTGTATGTCGAAGACCACGCGCGGGCCTTGTATCAGGTGGTTACCGAAGGTGTGGTGGGCGAAACATACAATATTGGCGGCCATAATGAGCGCAAAAATATTGAGGTGGTTGAGACCATTTGTACACTTCTGGATGAACTTATCCCCACCAAACCGGCCGGAATTGTGCATTACCGTGACCTGATTACTTATGTCAAAGACCGTCCAGGCCACGATATGCGCTATGCCATCGATGCCGGCAAAATTGAGCGGGAATTAGGCTGGCGGCCACAGGAAACCTTCGAAAGTGGCATCCGCAAAACCGTATTGTGGTATTTGAATAATGAATCGTGGTGGCGGCGGGTACAGGATGGTTCTTACGCCGGTGAGCGTTTGGGCTTAAGCGACTGACGATAGGTTCGTAGTCTATTAATCACTGGGATGACGTCATCCAGTAGTTTGCATGATGTTTTGCCTGTGTATAACGTCTGCCTGATGGTTTCAGGAGATTGTATGTTTCAGGAGATCGTATGAAAGGCATAATTCTGGCTGGTGGTTCTGGTACCCGTTTGCACCCCATCACCCGTGGCGTTTCTAAGCAACTGCTTCCCGTCTATGATAAACCGATGATTTACTATCCGCTGTCAGTGCTGATGCTGGCAGGGATCCGTGACGTCTTGATTATTTCCACCCCAGAAGATTTGCCGTCGTTTCAGCGCTTGCTGGGTAATGGTGATGAGTTTGGTATTCATCTGAGTTATGCCGCACAACCGAGTCCCGACGGATTGGCACAGGCATTTATTATCGGGGAAGAATTTATCGGCAATGAACCTTGCTGCTTGGTTCTTGGCGATAATATCTTCTTTGGTCAAGGTTTTAGCCCGAAACTGAAACATGTGGCGGAAAGGACCAAAGGGGCAACCGTTTTCGGTTATCAGGTGATGGATCCCGAGCGTTTTGGTGTGGTGGAGTTTGATGACAATTTCCGCGCGTTGTCTATCGAAGAGAAACCAAGTCAGCCTAAATCCAAATGGGCGGTGACCGGGCTTTATTTTTATGATAATCAAGTTGTTGATTTTGCTAAAAAAGTCAAGCCATCGTCGCGTGGTGAACTGGAAATTACCAGTATCAACCAGATGTATCTGGAACGTGATGAATTAACCGTTGAGCTCTTAGGCCGTGGTTTTGCCTGGCTGGACACAGGGACGCATGACAGCCTGATTGAGGCCAGTACCTTTGTGCAAACCGTTGAAAAACGGCAAGGTTTCAAAATTGCCTGTCTGGAAGAGATCTCCTGGCGTAATGGCTGGTTGGATGATGACGGTGTCAGGCGTGCGGCGACTGCACTAGCCAAAACCGGTTACGGCAAATATCTATTGGATCTGTTACATGCCCGTCCACGCCAGTATTGAGCCCTTGGACTGGGAAAGTGAATTTTTCCAGCGCCACAGTGCAAAACTGATTTTCTCCGACTCAGCCCCGCAGCTTAATCCGGCTGAGTTGGACGCTTTTACGCTTACCCAAGCTAAAGTACCTACCCATCGCCTTGATCTCATTGATTCTCTTGGTCAACTCGATTTCCATCTGGTTGAAGGAGAAGTCGATCTCTCGTTAGCCATTGATGTAAAAAATGTAATTGGCACGGAAAATGCTTCATCTGAGGCCGATGTCACTGTATCCAGACACCGAGTTGCAACGGCGGCGGATATCCCGCAATTGCGCAGCGTCGCCACCAATGCTTTTGCATTAAGTCGTTTCCGTGCGCCGTGGTATGACCCGCAGGACAGTGGCCGATTTTATGCATTGTGGGCAGAAAAAGCCGTATTGGGTACGTTCGACCATCAATGTTTATTGGTGACTGATACGTTGGGCCAGCCAGCGGGGTTTGTGACGCTACGAGACTTGCAAGATGGCAGTGCGCGTATTGGCTTGTTGGCGGTATTCCCCGAGGCACAGGGTAAAGGTGTTGGTTCATCGTTAATGTCGGCGGCAAAGCAGTGGTGCCAGAGTCATGGGTTACAGCGATTACGGGTAGCCACACAGATGAGCAATATTGCTGCTTTACGTCTTTATATTCGCAGTGGTGCTGCTATTGAGAGCACCGCGTATTGGTTATGCAGGGGATGAGATGATTCCATTTAACGCTCCACCGGTAGTAGGCACCGAACTTGGTTATATGCAGGCCGCGATGGCTAGCGGTAAATTATGCGGTGATGGTGGGTTTACCCGTCGCTGTCAGCAGTGGATGGAGCAGCGTTTCGGTTGTCCGAAAGTTTTACTGACGCCTTCTTGCACCGCCTCACTGGAAATGGCTGCGTTGTTACTGGATATCAAACCCGGCGACGAAGTGATCATGCCGAGTTTCACCTTTGTTTCCACCGCGAATGCCTTTGTGCTGCGTGGGGCAAAAATGGTGTTTGTCGATATCCGCCCAGATACCATGAATATCGATGAAACCAAGATTGAAGCGGCGATTACTGATAAAACCAAGGTTATCGTGCCAGTCCATTATGCAGGTGTTGCCTGTGAGATGGATACCATTATGGCGTTGGCGAAAAAGCATGATCTGTTTGTGGTAGAAGATGCCGCTCAGGGTGTGATGTCCACCTACAAAGGCAAAGCGTTAGGGACTATTGGCCATATCGGCTGCTTTAGTTTCCATGAAACCAAGAATTACACGGCTGGCGGTGAAGGTGGCGCGACGCTCATTAATGACCCGTTACTGATAGATCGCGCTGAAATCATTCGCGAAAAAGGTACCAACCGTAGCCAGTTCTTCCGTGGGCAGGTCGATAAATATACCTGGCGTGATATCGGCTCTAGCTATCTGATGTCTGACTTACAGGCCGCTTATCTGTGGGGCCAGTTGGAAGCCGCAGAACAAATTAACCAACGCCGTTTGGCGCTGTGGCAAGCCTATTATGATGCTTTCAAACCGTTGGCTGATGCTGGGCGCATTGATTTGCCAGTGATCCCCGGTGATGTGGTGCAAAATGCGCATATGTTTTATATCAAACTACGCGATATTGACGATCGTTCTAATTTTATCAGCTACTTAAAAGAAGCTGAGATTATGGCGGTATTCCATTATATTCCGTTGCATGGTTGCCCGGCAGGTGAGGCATTTGGCCGTATGGCGGGTGAAGACCGCTTTACCACCAAGGAGAGTGAGCGTCTGGTTCGCTTGCCTATCTTCTTTAACCTGACTGATGTGAATCAGAAAACGGTCATTAATACTGTTCTGAGTTTCTTCGCCTGATATGTCTCTGGCAAAAGCATCGATTTGGACTGCTGGCTCTACGCTGATTAAAATCGGCGTAGGGTTGTTAGTGGTTAAGCTGCTGGCGGTGACCTTTGGTCCCAGCGGCGTTGGGCAGGCAGGTAATTTTCGCCAGCTAATTACGGTATTAGGCGTGCTTTCCGGCGCGGGTATCTTTAACGGTATTACTAAGTATGTTGCTGAATATCATCAACAACCTGAACGTTTACGTGCGGTACTGGGTACCTCTTCAGCGATAGTGTTGGGGTTCTCCACTCTGCTGGCGTTAATTTTTTTGCTGGCAGCTAAACCTGTTAGTTTTGCGTTATTCGGCCATGGGGATTACCAGAATGTGGTGCGCGCAGTGGCGCTTATCCAGATGGGTATTGCCTACGCCAACCTGTTTTTGGCGATCCTCAAAGGCTATCGCGACGCCATGGGTAATGCGCTGGCGGTGATAGGCGGCAGTCTGATTGGTGTCGTGGCGTATTATCTTTGCTTTCGTATCGGCGGTTATCCCGGCGCATTAGTGGGGTTGGCATTAGTCCCCGCGCTGGTGGTGATACCTGCGGCAGCCATGCTGATTCGCCGCAAGACTATCCCCCTAAGTTATCTTAAACTTAGCTGGGATAAGGCATTAGCCAGCCATTTAGGTAAGTTTACTATCATGGCACTGATTACCTCAGTGACCTTGCCAGTCGCCTATGTGATGATGCGTAACTTGCTGGCAGATAGGTATGGTTGGGATGCCGTCGGGATCTGGCAGGGGGTAAGCAGTATTTCAGATGCTTATCTACAATTTATTACGGCGTCATTTACGGTCTATTTGCTACCCACACTCTCAAGGCTCAAAGCTAAAGCGGATATCTCTCGTGAAATCCTGCGCTCACTGAAATTTGTCTTACCGGCAGTGGCGACCGCCAGTTTGATGGTGTGGCTGTTACGTGATTTTGCTATCTGGCTGCTGTTTTCGCACCAGTTTACCGCCATGCGTGACCTGTTTGCCTGGCAGTTGGTGGGTGATGTGTTGAAAGTCGGGTCGTATGTGTTTGGCTATCTGGTTATTGCCAAAGCCTCTTTGCGCTTTTACATTCTGACGGAAGTGAGCCAGTTCTTACTGTTGACCGGGTTTGCCCATTGGTTAATTCCAATGAATGGCTCTTTAGGTGCAGCACAGGCCTATATGGCAACTTATATCGTCTATTTTGCGCTCTGTAGCTGCGTATTCATTATGTATCGTAGACATTCATCACCGTAGACACTCTTTACAGTAGAAAAAAATGACAACCCTGATTCATGTACTGGGATCTGATATCCCGCACCATAATCTGACTGTGCTGCGCTTCTTTAATGACGTGCTGACAACGCGTGTGCCGATAGAACAGGTGCGGCATTTTATGGTCGCGGCAAAAGAGACAGCACCTTTTTCGTCATTCCCTCAGTTGGATATCGAAACGCACAGCAGCAAGAAAGCTTTGGCTGAGGCGGTTATCGCCCGTGCACAAGCTGATCGCAGCACGCGCTTCTTCTGGCATGGTCAGTTTAATGCCACCCTGTGGCTGGCCCTACTGAGTGGCAAAATCAAGCCACGCCAGGTTTACTGGCATATCTGGGGTGCTGATTTATATGAAGATGCCAAAAGCTGGAAGTTTCGCCTGTTTTACCTATTGCGGCGTATTGCTCAAGGGCGGGTTGGTCATGTTTTTGCGACCCGTGGCGATTTAATCCATTTTCAGCAGCGTCATCCGCGGGTGCCCGCATCGTTGCTCTATTTCCCAACCCGTATGGATCCGGCATTGACGGGGGTCAACATCGAAAAGTCGTTAGCTGGCCCGATGACTATTCTGGTGGGGAACTCTGGTGATACCACCAATCGTCATATCGAGGCGTTGCAGGCCATTCATCAGCAATTTGGCCCTGATGCCCGGGTTATTCTGCCGATGGGGTATCCGGCTAATAATGAGCTGTATATCGAGCAGGTCAGGCAGGCTGGGCTGGCGCTGTTTGCCGCAGAAAATCTGCGTCTCCTGACAGAACAGATCCCGTTCGATGATTATCTGAATATCCTGCGTGAATGCGATTTGGGCTATTTTATTTTTAATCGGCAGCAAGGTATCGGCACCTTATGTTTATTAACGCAATTTGGTGTGCCTTTTGTCTTGAGTCGCAAAAACCCTTTCTGGCAAGACTTGGCTGAGCAGCATATTCCGGTACTTTTCTATGGTGACTCATTGGATGAGCCGTTGATCCGTGAGGCACAGCGCCAATTAGCCGGGCTGGATAAGCAATCTATCGCTTTCTTTAATCCAAATTATATCGAAGGTTGGCAGCAGGCGCTGGCGTTGGCCGCAGGAGAACACCCATGACGCTGGGGCAATTTGGTGGTCTTTTCTGTGTCTATCTGATGGCAGTTATTTTTATCCTGACATTAACCTATCAGGAGTTTCGGCGGGTTCGTTTTAACTTCAATGTGCTGTTTTCAATGCTTTACCTGCTGACTTTCTATTTTGGCTTCCCATTGACTTGTATGCTGGTGTTTCAGTTCGGGGTTGCGGTGGTGCCGGTTGAGTACTTATTGTATGCAATGCTGTCGGCCACGGCCTTTTATGGCATTTATTATGTGAGTTACAAAACACGCCTGACTAAGCCGCGCCGCCAGCCACGGGCGCCGGTATTCACCATGAATCGGGTGGAAACTAATCTGACCTGGATACTGTTGGCACTGGTGGCTATTGGCACTGTCGGCATCTTCTTTATGCAAAATGGTTTCCTGTTGTTTAAGCTCGATTCCTACAGCAAAATCTTCTCCAGTGATGTTTCGGGTGTGGCACTGAAGCGCTTTTTCTACTTCTTTATCCCGGCGATGTTGGTGGTCTATTTCTTGAAACAAGATATGCGCGCCTGGTTTTTCTTCCTGGCAAGCACGGTGGCGTTTGGCATCCTGACCTATGTTATCGTCGGCGGTACCCGCGCTAATATCATTATCGCGTTCTCATTATTCCTGTTTATCGGTATTGTTCGCGGTTGGATAACGTTGTGGATGTTGGCTGCGGCAGGTGTCTTTGGGATTGTTGGTATGTTCTGGCTGGCCCTGAAACGCTATGGTTTGGATGTGAACGGCGCAGAGGCATTTTACACTTTCCTCTACCTGACACGGGATACCTTCTCGCCGTGGGAAAACCTAGGGCTGCTGCTACAAAACTACGACAAAATAGATTTCCAAGGGCTGGCGCCGATTATTCGTGATTTTTATGTCTTTATTCCCAGTTCGCTTTGGCCGGAGCGTCCAGACTTGGTACTTAATACCGCCAATTACTTTACTTGGGATGTGCTGGATAATCACTCCGGGCTGGCTATCTCTCCAACCCTGATCGGTTCTTTGGTGGTCATGGGCGGGGTGCTGTTTATTCCACTGGGTGCCATTGTCGTAGGATTAATCATTAAATGGTTCGATTGGCTCTACGAACAAGGCAAAGCAGAAAACAACCGTTATAAAGCGGCAATTCTGCAAAGTTTCTGTTTTGGTGCGGTATTTAACATCATTGTATTGGCACGGGAAGGATTAGATTCGTTTGTGTCACGCGTGGTGTTTTTCTGCGTGATTTTTGGTGCCTGTCTGGTACTGGCAAAATTGTTGTATTGGTTGTTCGATACCGCGGGTTTGATAACGCAACAGTTACAGCGTCGGGTTAACAAGCCGAAGCGTTCATCCACTCCTGAAACGGGCCGCCAACTGTAAGGATCGTAATGGAACCGAATACTGTTATTCCAAAATATAATGTCCGTGGTTTCGAGATTTGGGGCTTTCGTGATATGGCTCAAACGCTGGATCATTTGCTAAGCAGTGGCCCGGTGAAGACCGGAACGCTGGTGGCAATGAACGCAGAGAAACTGCTCAAAGCTGAGGATGATGCGGCGTTGCGTGAGTTGATCACCGAGGCTGAATATCTGTATGCCGACGGTATCAGTATGGTGCGTGCGATTCGTCGTAAATACCCACAGGCGAAGCTGTCACGGGTAGCGGGTGCAGATTTGTGGGAAGCACTCATGCAGCGTGCCGGGCAGCAAGGGACGCCGGTCTTTTTGGTGGGCGGTAAACCTGACGTGTTGGCAGAAACTGAGGCTAAATTACGCGCGCAATGGAATGTGAATCTGGTGGGTAGCCAGGATGGCTATTTTACACCAGAGCAGCGCGAAGCCCTGTTTGCGAGAATAGCGGCTAGTGGCGCGGCGATAGTGACTGTCGCCATGGGATCGCCTAAACAGGAAATGTTTATGCGTGACTGCCGTAAGTTCTATCCCGATGCACTGTATATGGGCGTTGGTGGCACCTATGACGTCTTTACCGGTCATGTCAAACGTGCACCTAAGATATGGCAGAACATGGGGCTGGAGTGGCTTTATCGCCTGCTGGCGCAACCAAGTCGTATCCGGCGTCAGTTCAAGTTGCTTAAGTTTGTTGGTTATTATTACAGCGGCCGTCTGTAATATTGTCTTTTGGGCAGGGTTTCACCAACCCTGCTGTTATAAAACCTCTCGCATTTATTCCTTCTACCAATATCATCACGCCTTAATTCCATTTTGGAATCGATTATTTAATTTTTATTCCATAAAGTTTTAGTTTCCTGTTTGCTAATCTGACCCAGATACGGAAGGATACCGGCCGGTTAGGGTTATGTGCTCATAATCGCCTTTTATTGTGGGTGGTTTCCCTATTCGTTAACTTGCATAAATTAAAGTAGTCATCATTAGGCTGAACACGTTGGTGCAGTCG
>NZ_JAZGQA010000005.1:0-50647 GCF_048593855.1 Yersinia sp. 2542 StPb PI | reverse complement strand
ATTTGAATCTAATATATATCGAGGGAAAGATTTAACAATAAATAAAGATGTCATATTTAAAGGCAGCATGTCTGGGGAACATGACTTAGATAAACTTCAACTTCGATATAAAGAAATTGAGAAACTGATAGAGTCTTATGACAAAGAAATAATCATGAATATGGGGTCATTGCCTGAGTTAAATAATAGCCTGGTTATTGTGTGCAAAACAAGTCCTAATGCCTTGGCGTTGATAAACTCTCTGCTGCTAAAATTATCAAATAAGCATGACACGCTTTGGACACGATTCGTGAATGCTATTGCTTCTGTCCTCTTTCCTGATTTATTCCAAGATAACAAAAATGTAAATATGCAGTTAGCAAACGATTTATTAGAATTAAAAGGGCTAATTACTGAATTAAGGAAATATACGGGTTATGACCAAGTGGTGCAAGCAAATTGGCTCTATGGACTGGTTACTCAGATATTCGTTAAGGGCACACCAGCCCAATACCCTTTCGACCCTCTCAATATATTATCCCCGGATCGTAAAGTTTGGTTAGCGCTGCAAAAGGAATGGCCTGTGCTGATAAAGCCTAAATCCACTGAACCAGAAGCTGCTCAATAGTTGAATCAAGATAAACTGCCGTTTCCGCACTTTGTTGTCGTGGCAGTTCGCGGTAAACTGGGGCTAAGTTTTGGCTCACTCATCAGGAAGCACTATGCATTGCCCGTTTTGTGCCGCTGTGGATACTAAAGTCATTGACTCCCGTCTGGTGAGCGATGGTTCGCAAGTGCGCCGCCGCCGCCAGTGTTTAGATTGTAATGAACGTTTTACCACTTTCGAAGTGGCAGAACTGGTGTTGCCGCGCGTGGTTAAAAGTGATGATGTGCGCGAACCCTTCAACGAAGATAAATTACGGCGTGGCATGCTGAAAGCATTAGAAAAGCGTCCGGTTAGCTCTGATGATGTCGAAACAGCAATAAGTCATATCAAATCCCAATTGCGCGCCACGGGCGAGCGGGAAGTTCCGACGAAAATGGTGGGTAACCTGGTGATGGAAGCCCTCAAACGGCTCGATAAAGTGGCCTATATTCGCTTCGCCTCGGTCTATCGTAGCTTTGAAGACATTCGTGAATTCGGTGAAGAAATTGCCCGTTTGCAGGATTAATTCGCGTCAAATGGTTATTTAGCGAGGGTCGCGCAGCCATAAAGCGACGCAATAAACGGAAGGAAAGCCATGCAGACTGATGAGTTCTATATGGCCCGCGCTTTTGAACTCGCGCGGTTAGGGCGGTTTACTACCTCGCCAAACCCAAATGTTGGGTGTGTATTGGTGCGTGATGGTGAAATTATCGGCGAAGGGTATCATTTGCGAGCCGGAGAGCCACACGCCGAAGTACATGCATTACGCATGGCGGGTGAGAAAGCGCGTGGTGCAACGGCTTATGTCACCCTTGAGCCTTGTAGTCACCACGGGCGCACGCCGCCTTGTGCGGATGCACTGGTGGCCGCTGGTGTAACCCGAGTCGTGGCGGCAATGCAGGACCCCAATCCGCAAGTTGCCGGGCGTGGGTTATATAAATTGAAACAGGCCGGGGTTGCAGTCGACCACGGTTTGATGTTGGCGGAAGCTGAAGCCGTGAATCTTGGTTTCCTAAAGCGGATGCGTACCGGTTTTCCTTATTTGCAATTGAAAATGGCGGCATCATTAGATGGACGTACCGCGATGGCCTCGGGTGAAAGCCAGTGGATTACGTCGCCACAGGCACGCCAGGATGTGCAGCGTTTTCGGGCTGAGAGTTCGGCGATTCTCAGTACCAGTGCCACCGTAATAGCGGATGACCCTTCGCTCACGGTGCGCTGGTCGGAGTTAGATGCCCAAACGCAAGCCTTGTATCCCCAAGATTCGCTGCGCCCACCGGTTCGGATTATATTGGATAGCCATAACCGTGTAACGCCTGAACACAAAGTGACACAACAAAATGGCCCATGCTGGCTGGCGCGGGTTGAGGCGGATCAGCAGCCATGGCCAGATAATGTCGAGCAGTTATTGTTACCTCGCCATGGTAATGGTGTGGATTTGGTATTATTGATGATGCAACTTGGCAAGCGGCAAATTAACTCAGTGTGGGTTGAAGCCGGGCCACAACTGGCAGGCGCACTATTACAGGCCGGTGTGGTTGATGAGTTAATTCTGTATATCGCGCCAAAACTGTTGGGTAGCGATGCCCGCGGATTGTGCCAGTTGGCTGGATTAACGCATTTAGCACAAGCCCCTGAATTTGTCTTCAGTGATGTACGTCAGGTGGGGCCAGACTTACGTTTGCGTTTGAAACCGAAGTATTAATTGAATTTTCCGGCAGAATTTCCCGAAGCTCAATCATCGTCTTGCCAAGCGTTTTGTAAATGCGCAGGGGCGGGGCGTGAAAGAATATGATAGAATCCGCCCCCCTGCGGGGTATGAACCCATATTGAGGAAAGCTATGAACGTTATCGAAGGTGTTGTTGCTACTCCTAATGCCCGCGTGGCGATTGCAATTGCGCGTTTTAACAACTTTATCAACGACAGTCTGCTGGAAGGTGCAATTGATGCCCTGAAGCGCATTGGTCAGGTAGCTGATGACAACATTACTGTTGTTTGGGTACCGGGTGCCTATGAGTTGCCGCTGGTTGCCAATGTATTAGCAAAAACAAATCGTTACGATGCGGTAATTGCGCTGGGTACGGTTATCCGTGGGGGAACTGCGCACTTTGAATATGTTGCTGGTGAAGCGAGTTCTGGCTTGGCAAGTGTAGCCATGAATAGCGATATTCCAGTCGCTTTCGGTGTGCTGACCACAGAAAGTATTGAGCAGGCAATTGAGCGTGCTGGTACTAAAGCGGGTAATAAAGGTGCAGAAGCTGCCCTGACCGCACTTGAAATGATTAATGTAATCAAAGCTATTAAAGGCTGAATTTAGTTAAGGGGAATTCCGTGAAACCTGCTGCTCGTCGCCGCGCTCGTGAGTGCGCTGTTCAAGCGCTTTACTCTTGGCAGTTGTCTAAAAACGACATCGCTGATGTTGAATTACAGTTCCTGTCGGAGCAGGATGTCAAAGATGTAGACATCTCCTATTTTCGCGAATTGCTGTCAGGGGTCGCAGTTAATGCCACATCTTTGGATGCGTTAATGACACCTTTTCTTTCCCGCCAGCTCGAGGAATTAGGTCAGGTTGAAAGAGCTATTCTGCGTATTGCACTGTTTGAACTGAGCAAACGTAATGATGTCCCTTATAAAGTGGCAATCAATGAAGCTATCGAACTGGCCAAAACTTTCGGTGCGGAAGATAGTCACAAGTTCGTAAATGGCGTGCTGGATAAAGTAGCTCCGACAGTACGTAAAAAGAAATAATATACCCAAAGTCATTGGCAGCGCTAACACCGCGTCAAGTGAAGAGGGATATGATTAAGGCCGGGAACCGGCCTTAATCATATATTGGTAAACACTCCTGGAATTGTATTATGGCATGTGGCGAATTTGACCTCATTGCCCGCTACTTTGACCGGTTTAGAAGTAATCGCCGGGATGTAGAGCTGGGTATTGGAGACGACTGCGCACTTCTCACCGTGGCAGAAAAACAGCTGTTGGCCATCAGTACGGATACACTGGTGTCGGGCGTTCATTTCCTACCGGATATCGATCCGGCCGATCTTGGTTACAAATCTTTAGCGGTAAACCTTAGCGATTTAGCTGCAATGGGTGCCGATCCTGCCTGGTTATCTCTTGCTTTAACCCTACCCAATGTAAATGAAGACTGGTTGCAGGCATTCAGTGATAGCTTATTTGATCAACTTAACTATTACGGTATGCAACTGATTGGTGGTGATACTACTCGTGGGCCATTGAGTCTAACGCTGACCATTCAAGGTTTGGTACCGGAAGGGCGGGCATTGACCCGAGCCGGTGCGCGAATTGGTGACTGGATTTATGTTACCGGTACGCTAGGTGACAGTGCCGCAGGACTGGCGATTTTGCAAAATGCGTTGCGAGTTGATAACGAAGCCGATAGGTCTGCATTAATTCACCGTCATCTGCGGCCACAGCCACGGGTGCTGCAAGGGCAGGCATTGCGCGACCTTGCCAGCTCTGCCATTGATATTTCCGACGGGCTGATTTCTGATCTGCAACATATCCTGAAAGCGAGCAATTGTGGGGCGCGTATTGAGTTGGATGCATTGCCTTACTCTGATGCGCTAACACGTCAGGTTGACGCTGAACAGGCTCTACGCTGGGCGTTGAGTGGTGGTGAAGATTATGAGTTGTGCTTTACCGTACCTGAGATAAACCGTGGTGCACTGGATGTCGCTCTCAGTAATACCGGCGCAGGCTATACTTGTATTGGGCAGGTAGGCCCGCAATCGGAAGGTGTTAAATTCTTCCGTGAAGGTAAGGCAGTACAACTGGATTTTCGTGGTTTTGATCACTTCTCAACAGGTAAATCCCATGGATGAAGCCAAACGCCGTTTGCGGTTAACCAATCCTTGGCATTTGCTGGCCACCGGCTTTGGTAGTGGTTTATCACCATGGGCACCCGGTACCATGGGGTCAATTGCGGCAATCCCATTCTGGCTGCTATTGATCCAGCTCCCATGGCAGCTTTATTCTTTGGCTGTAATGTTCAGCATCTGCATTGGTGTCTACATTTGTCATCGTACCGCCAAAGATATGCAGGTTCATGACCATGGCAGTATCGTTTGGGATGAATTTGTCGGCATGTGGATAACCCTGATGGCATTGCCCGTCAATCATTGGCAATGGGTCGCTGCGGGTTTTGTCGCGTTCCGAGTTTTTGATATCTGGAAGCCTTGGCCGATTCGCTGGTTTGATCGCAATGTCCATGGTGGCATGGGGATCATGATCGATGACATTATTGCCGGGGTGATTGCGGCGGCGATTATCTTTGTTATCGGGCACTATTGGCCAATTGATTTATTCTACTAATACCCGTCATCTTTCAAATTGCAGGTGCGTTGGCTGCATTCGCTTACCCGAATCACTGGCTCATGTCAGCTCATCGGGATGCACTTACTTGCCGCCTTCCTGCACCTTGAAATCTATAGGGTATGTGTGTGGTCATCTTTCAAATTGCAGGTGCGTTGGCTGCATTCGCTTACCCGAATCACTGACTCATGTCAGCTCATCGGGATGCACTTACTTGCCGCCTTCCTGCACCTTGAAATCTATAGGGTATGTGTGTGGTCATCTTTCAAATTGCAGGTGAAATTCGAACCAAGGGAAACACTCCGTTCGGGTCGTAGTGGCGCGAGCCACCGGAGCGGCTGTAGGAGTGGTCGGCCTTGGCTCAATCTGTGTAAATTAAGTTGTTATCACGCCAGCCACGTTTCAATCTGTCGTTGTATACCCGCAGCATCTAACCCAAACTCAGCGCGCATTTCCTCTTGTTCACCTTGTGGCACAAAGCTGTCCGATAAACCGAGATTCAGTACCGGCACTAATTGCCGTTTCGCCATCAGCAATTCATTCACACCACTACCCGCACCACCCATGATGGCGTTCTCTTCCACGGTGACTAATACCTCATGGCTGGCAGCCATTTCCAGTACCAACGCCTCATCCAATGGCTTCACAAAACGCATATCCACCAAGGTGGCATTGAGGTTATCGGCGACGAACTGGGCCTGAGCCAGTAAAGTACCAAAGCATAATATGGCAATCTTTTCACCTTCACGACGCACAGTACCTTTACCTATCGGCATGATCTCTAACGGTTTCAGGTCGGTACCGGTGCCGTTGCCGCGTGGGTAACGTACCGCCGCAGGGCCGTGGTGGTGATAACCGGTGTGAAGCATCTGACGGCACTCGTTTTCATCACTTGGGGTCATGATGACCATATTTGGAATGCAGCGCATGAATGAGAGGTCAAACGCACCCTGATGGGTTTGGCCATCCGCACCCACCAGGCCACCACGGTCAATAGCAAATAGAACGGGCAGGTTTTGGATGGCAACATCGTGAATCAGTTGGTCATATGCTCGTTGCAGGAAGGTGGAGTAGATAGCCACAATCGGTTTGTAGCCCCCAATGGCTAATCCTGCGGCAAAGGTCACTGCATGTTGCTCAGCGATAGCCACATCGAAATATTGCTGGGGGTATTCCCGAGAGAAACGCACCATCCCAGAGCCTTCGCGCATAGCAGGGGTGACGGCCATTAACTGGCTGTCTTTGGCGGCGGTTTCACATAACCATTCACCAAAAATCTTGGAGTAAGTCGGCAGGCTACCCTGGCTTTTCGGCAAAGTACCGGAGGCGGGATCAAACTTCGGCACTGCATGCCAGCCAATCGGATCTTTCTCAGCCGGTGCGTAGCCTTTGCCCTTTTTAGTCATGATGTGCAGCAGCTGCGGGCCTTTCAGGTCACGCATGTTTTTCAACGTTTGTGCCAATGCTTGCACATCGTGCCCATCAACCGGGCCAATATAATTAAAGCCTAACTCTTCGAATAAGGTACTTGGCACCACCATCCCTTTTAGGTGCTCTTCAGTCCGTTTCAACAGGTCTTTAATCGGTGGTAAGCCAGAAAATGCCTTTTTGCCACCTTCACGCAGGCTGGCATAGAGCTTACCCGATAATAACTGAGCCAGATGATTGTTCAAACCACCGACATTTTCTGAGATAGACATTTCGTTATCGTTGAGGATAACCAGCATGTCTGAGTGAATATCACCGGCATGATTCATTGCTTCGAAAGCCATACCCGCCGTAATAGCACCGTCACCGATAACACAAACAGTCCGCCGCCCTTTACCTTCCCGTTCAGCTGCGACAGCCATCCCCAGGCCTGCACTGATTGAGGTTGAGGAATGGCCAACCGAGAGCACATCATATTCACTTTCACCACGCCAAGGGAAAGGATGTAAACCATCTTTCTGGCGAATAGTACCGATCTGTTCGCGACGACCGGTTAATATTTTGTGAGGATAAGCTTGATGACCTACGTCCCACACCAGATGGTCGAAAGGTGTGTTGTAGACGTAATGCAACGCGACAGTTAGCTCGACTACGCCCAGCCCGGAAGCAAAGTGCCCACTGGAGCGACTGACGGACGCGAGCAAATACTGGCGTAGTTCATCACATAACTTCGGCAGGCTTTCTTTTGGCAACATGCGCAGTTCTTCAGGATTTTCTGCAAGTGCCAATGTCGGGTATTTGGCTATATCAAGGCTCATTCGATGCTCATATCAAAAGTGGGTGCATACCCTTAGAATCTGTTGCAGCAGAAGGGTTCGCTTTGCCTGACTGCAACGCTAAGTTCTTGGGGTATATCAGCGTTTATTAACGGTCAGTATATTTCTAATTATCACGCTCAATAATAAAACAGGCTAACGCCTGCAACGGCGCTATGTTATAGGATTGCTCTGACAAGGCATTCAGGGCGCTGAGCGCTTCCTGATACAGATCCATCGCTTTAGCTTTAGCGCAATCTAACCCCAGCAGTGCCGGATAAGTGCTTTTGCCGAGTTGTTGATCTGAACCCTGACGTTTACCAATTGTAGCTGTATCGCCAATAACGTCTAAGATATCGTCCTGAACCTGGAAGGCCAGACCAATGGCCTCACTGTACCTGTCAAGTAACGGTAACGCTTCGCGCCCTGCTGTGCCCGCAGCCAATGCACCGAGGCGAACCGCGGCACGGATCAATGCGCCGGTTTTGTGGCGGTGGATGCGTTCAAGCTCTTCCAGTGAAATCTGGCGCGCTTCGGCTTCCAGATCCAATGCCTGACCCCCACACATCCCCGCGACACCGCTGGCCTTAGCTAATTCGGCAATCATCGATAAGCGATCTTTATCTGCCACATCGGGCATCTCCGCTTCAGCCAGAATAGAGAACGCGAGCGTTTGCAGTGCGTCTCCCGCCAGAATGGCATTGGCCTCACCAAATTTCACATGGCAAGTCGGCTGCCCACGACGTAAATCATCGTCATCCATCGCCGGTAAATCATCATGAATCAATGAATAGGCATGGATACATTCAATTGCCGCCGCAGGAGCATCTAAATTAGTCAGCGACAGACCAAACATTTGGCCGGTGGCATAAACCAGATAAGGGCGCAGCCGCTTACCGCCGAGCACGGCACCATAACGCATGGCGGCGACTAAGTCGCTGTCGCCAAAGGGTAGCGGAGCAATAAAATCAAGCAGCGCCTGATTGACCCGTTGCTGATGAGCTGCAAGTTGATGATAAAAATCAGCAGATGAGTGGGCGATAGACATAAGGCTATTCAGTATCCGGGGTGAAAGGTGCCAAGGGTGCATCTACATCATCACTGAGAAGAACTTGCACTCGCTGTTCCGCTTGTAACAAGGTTTGCTGCCCCTGACGGGCCAGTTGCACACCCCGTTCGAATTCGTTTAACGCTTCTTCCAGCGGTAATTCACCGGACTCCAGGCGGGTCACAATCTGTTCCAGTTCACTGAGGGATGTCTCAAAACTGGTCACTTTGGTTTCTGGTGTTGCGGGTTTTTTCGCCATAGCTCTATTCGACTCGATATTTTTATGAAACGTAACATTAATGGTGCGTAACGCATTCCTGCTAATGAGGTTTTTTCTGAGAGTAACTCACCATACCAATTACATTCGGGCCAAAAAATTATTACCGGCTATTCTAGCGGATAATGAAGGGGAAATCGTGACGTTTAAGTCGGGTTTTTAGTACGCAGTGGCACGTCTAATAGTGATATACTCCTCGGCTTGCATGTTTTCGCTAAAGCCTTTGACTGTTGCTATCAATAGCAGCGCCATCACTCCATAACCAGACAACTAAAGACCGCCATGAAGTTTATCATTAAATTGTTCCCAGAAATCACCATCAAGAGTCAATCTGTGCGATTGCGCTTCATTAAGATCCTTACTACGAATATCCGCAATGTACTGAAAAACCTTGAGGACGATACCCTCGCGGTAGTCCGTCATTGGGATCATATTGAAATTCGTACCAAAGATGACAATCTTGGCCCGGTTATCTGTGATGCGTTGACCCGCGTGCCGGGGATTCACCATATTCTCGAAGTAGAAGATCGCAGCTACACCGATATGCACAATATTTTTGAGCAGACACTGGCAGCCTATCGCGAGACACTGATCGGGAAAACTTTCTGTGTGCGGGTGAAGCGCCGCGGTAAGCATGAATTTTCGTCAGGTGATGTTGAACGCTATGTTGGCGGCGGTCTGAATCAACATATTGAAAGTGCAAAAGTTAAACTGACCCATCCTCAGGTTACGGTTCATTTAGAAATTGATCAGGACAAACTGACACTGATCAAGGCGCGTCATGAAGGGTTGAGTGGCTTCCCGATCGGCACACAAGAAGATGTGTTATCGCTGATTTCAGGCGGTTTTGACTCGGGTGTGTCCAGCTATATGCTGATGCGTCGTGGTTGCCGCGTGCATTATTGCTTCTTCAATCTCGGCGGCTCGGCTCATGAAATTGGTGTCAAGCAGGTAGCTCATTATCTGTGGAACCGTTTTGGCAGCTCCCATCGGGTGCGTTTTGTTGCTATTGATTTTGAACCGGTTGTCGGCGAAATTCTCGAAAAAGTCGAAGATGGTCAGATGGGCGTAGTACTCAAGCGCATGATGGTGCGTGCGGCATCGCAGGTTGCAGAACGTTATGGTGTGCAGGCACTGGTTACCGGTGAAGCACTGGGGCAAGTTTCCAGCCAAACATTAACCAATCTGCGGTTAATTGATAATGCTTCAGACACCCTGATTTTGCGCCCACTGATTTCCCATGATAAAGAGCACATCATTAATCTGGCGCGGCAAATAGGCACTGAAGATTTCGCAAAAACCATGCCGGAATATTGCGGCGTGATTTCCAAAAGCCCTACGGTGAAAGCGGTCAAAGCCAAGATTGAAGAAGAGGAGTCCCACTTTGATTTCTCTATTCTGGACCGGGTCGTCAGCGAAGCTAAAAACGTTGATATTCGTGAAATTGCCGAGCAAAGCCGTGAGCAGGTTGTTGAGGTTGAAACCGTTGCTGAACTGGCCGATACCGATGTGTTGCTGGATATTCGCGCACCGGATGAGCAGGACGAAAAGCCGCTTAACGTGGGCAGTGTAGAAGTTCACGCATTACCGTTCTATAAACTGAGTTCGCAATTCGCCAGTCTGGATCAGAGCAAGACTTATCTGCTGTATTGCGATCGCGGGGTGATGAGTCGTTTGCAGGCGCTTTACTTGCGTGAGCAGGGGTATACAAACGTAAAAGTGTACCGCCCTTAGTTTTTGAATAATTGACGGCTACTGCGGGTGTGGATTTTGGGCTTGCGCAGTGCTCGAACTCCTCACGTACTATGTGTACGCTCCGTTGGCTGCGCGCTGGGCGCACCCAGACTGACTTTGCTCGCGACGCCTTGTTGGGGATAGTTAACGGCTACTGCGCGTGTGTATTTTGAGCTTGCGTTGTGCTCAAACTCCTTTCGCTCGCGACGCCTTGTTGGGGATCGTCAGCGGCTACTGCGCTTTGCCACTCTGGGCTTGCGCCGTGGTTGCTATGATCATATTCACTATATACCCAAAGTAATTGGAGTTGCAGGTAGGCAGCCAGCAAACTCATCCCAATGAGCTTACTCAGGTAAGTGATTCGGGTGACAAATCTGCCCGGAGCAGATTTGAACGCTGCTAGCAGCGGCCTCGCAGAGGCGAGGCTCATGGACGGGCCGAGTAGTGCGCGTAGCTAACAACCCTGCGGCTTCAAGTCTGAAGGGTATAGTTATAAATCCCTGGCGGTAGTACCAACTGCCAGGCGATTTCTTCGGCCTTTTCCCTGCCGAGCAGCAAAAATACGATCTTCAGTGCGAAATCGATGGAAGTACCCGGCCCTTGGCTGGTGACCAAATTCACCCGCCGATCATAAACTACCCGCTGATCCATCCATTTAGTGGCATCGATTTTATCTTTCAGTGCTGGGAAGCCGGTCATATTGCCAACAGGGAACAAATTGTGATGCTCAAGTACCAAGGCGGGAGCAGCGCAAATGGCGGCCACCAGTCGTCCTTCATTATGGGTTTGACGCACAGTAGCAACCAGCAGCGGGCTATCGCGAAAACATTCCGCACCTTTTATACCACCAGGCAGGACCACCACATCAAATTTCTGATCCGCCACATCCACTAAACGGGTATCTGCCAGCAAGCGGACACCGCGTGAACAGACAATTTCCAATGCTCCATCACTGGCGACACTGGCGGTTGTTACCTCGATACCGGCGCGCACCAGAACATCAATAGTGGTGACCGCCTCGGTCTCTTCGCTACCAGGAGCCAGGCAAACCAGCGCCGATACGCTCATACTCATTTTCCTTACGTTTTATTAAATCATATAAGTGGGCATTTTCCGGTAACGTCATACCGTGGTTGCGCGCACGCCGCAGTAAATAACCAGTAATGTAATCTATCTCGGTATGCCGCTGGCAGCGTAAATCCTGCAATAACGACGAGGTATTATCTGCGGTACTCTGGATAACATCGTTAACATAGCTTAACAGGCTGCTGGTTGAGGTGTGGTAGCCCTCCATCTCCATAACACTGGCTACCTCGGCACATAAACTGCTAATCAGCTCTGGGTAGCGCTGCAAGTCACCATTGCGGCAGTTATACAGCCCTGTGAGCGGGTTAATTACACAGTTTACCGCCAGTTTTTGCCAACAAGCTGCTGATATATCGTTATGCCAGGCGACATCCGGCAGTGCCTGATGTAGTACATCGGCCAGATGGCTGATATCTATTGCCGTTGGCGAGGTTGGGCCAATATGCGTAACCCCACTGGCAACATGGACTATCGTGTTGCCGTCATGTCGGGCTGCATGAGTGGTTACACCATGCAGGAAGGTATACTCATGGCGCGGCAGTTCGTCCTCTGTGCCCATACCATTATGCAGCAGTAAAATTTTACACTCAGGGTTAAGCTTGGGTAATAGGGCGATGACAGCGCTGGATACTTGCCACGCCTTTAAGCACACCAGTAATAATTCAC
Source organism: Yersinia sp. 2542 StPb PI (assembly GCF_048593855.1). Lineage (NCBI taxonomy): Bacteria > Pseudomonadati > Pseudomonadota > Gammaproteobacteria > Enterobacterales > Yersiniaceae > Yersinia > Yersinia sp. 2542 StPb PI. The sequence goes on along the minus strand of NZ_JAZGQA010000005.1, from coordinate 38,629 downwards.
TTTTCGACAAATGCTCTGGATCATTAGTCGGTAGGTTCTGGTTGAACGCCTCATTGCTTAACGTAATAACATTGACTGAACAAAAGGGCTGTGGCACACGGAGCCAGCCTTGTACATCATGGCCTTGCTGATACAGCGCTGATAGCCATAACTGCCCGAGAGCTCCGCAACCAAGCACAGTAATTTTCATTGAAACCCCCTTGGTGTAAGCGGAAAGCACACTGCATCGTTCTAAATGTTATGTGTTGATTATAGACTTTTTAGTCATTAAACGCAGGGCTAGCAACAAATCGGGTCCGTTAATAACCGCGGCTTCGTTGAGTAATTGTCTGCGGCATGGCTTTGTCTGCGTAGATAAAGCGGTTATTATGCTTGCCAGTCATCTTATCAGGAGGAGGGAATATGCCATCTTTCGACATCGTATCTGAAATTGATATGCAGGAAGTGCGTAACGCAGTTGAAAACGCCACCCGTGATCTGGCGAACCGTTGGGATTTTCGTAATGTTCCGGCGAGTTTTGAGCTAAATGAAAAGAACGAAAGTATCAAAGTCGTCAGCGAATCTGATTTTCAGGTTGAGCAGTTGTTGGATATCTTACGTGCTCAATTGAGCAAGCGTGGTATTGAAGGTGCTGCATTAGAAATCCCGGAAGAGATGGAGCGCAGTGGGAAAACCTACAGTGTGGACGCCAAGCTGAAACAAGGGATCGAAAGTGTCCAGGCTAAGAAGCTGGTTAAGCTGATTAAAGACAGCAAGCTGAAAGTTCAGGCACAAATTCAGGGCGAACAAGTCCGGGTAACAGGCAAGGCGCGTGATGATTTACAGAGTGTCATGGCCTTGATTCGTGGTGCTGATCTGGGGCAGCCGTTCCAGTTCAATAACTTCCGCGACTGATATTGAGTTAACGAGCCAGGTACAAAGGTGTTGATAGCCTTTGTACCTTAGCGCTCTCTTATACCGCGTTAACTAACTGCTCTAACTGGTTGCGATTAGTCTGTTTGGTATCAACTTTGATATATGCACTGCGTTCGGCCATCACTACAACCGCTTCTGTCACCCCTGGCTGAGCCTTGAGCCGCTGTTCCAATGCGGAGTCTTTCACCGCCAATTCAGATAAGGTAATGCGCAGGCTACTGACATAGGGCGGTTCTTGCATAGTGGCACTGACTGCAAACCACACGAGCGCAATCACCGCACCGCCAGCAAACACCATACTTGCCCCTTCCATGCCAAATAGCCATCCCCCCAAGCTGCCGCCAATAGCTACGCCAATAAATTGACTGGTGGAATAGATCCCCATTGCCGTGCCTTTATACCCGGCTGGTGACTCTTTACTGATCAACGAGGGTAAAATAGCCTCCATCACATTGAACGCAATGAAGAATAATTGCACACCAGCAATAATCACCCAGAGGTTGTGGCCGGCAGACCACAGCACTACTTCGGCGGCAAACAGCACCGCAACGCAGCCCATAAAGACCTGTTTCATGCGGCGTTTGACTTCAGCATAAATAATGAACGGCACCACCGCTGCGAATGAAATCAGCATTGTCACCAGATACACTTTCCAGTGTTGAGCCGGGACTAAACCTGCGCTGGCCATAATCTGCGGTAATGCAACAAAGCTCGACATCAGCAAAATATGCAGGCACATAATGCCAAAATTGAGCTTAAGCAACCGGCTGTTACTTAACACCTTACTGACGCTACCTTTAACAATACTGGACTCGCGGTTAAGTACATGGTTATCAGCATCCGGCACCACAGCTAATGTAATGACAATCCCTAATAGCGCCAGTATGGCGATAGCCCAGAACAGGGCATGCAGGCCAAAGGCATGGGTGACGATGGGCCCGAGCACCATGGCAATCGCAAAGGTAATACCAAAACTGACACCGATAAATGCCATGGCTTTGGTGCGATTTTGTTCACGGGTCAAATCAGATAGCAGCGCCATGACGGCAGCGGCAATGGCACCGGAGCCTTGTAGCGCGCGGCCCAGAATAATGCCCCAAATAGAGTCACTCATTGCAGCAATCACACTACCAAGGGCAAAAATTAACAGGCCGCCCACGATCAGCGGTTTGCGGCCAATACGATCGGAAACTAATCCAAAGGGGATCTGAAAAATAGCTTGAGCCAGTCCGTAGATGCCAATGGCTATGCCGATTAGCGCTTCGCTGGCGCCAGACAGTGCCATACCATAGGTGGTGAGAACCGGCAAAACCATAAACATGCCCAGCATGCGCAGTGAGAAAACGCTGCCCAGCCCCCAGGTTGCCCGAAGCTCAAGCGGAGTCATTTTATTGTCGTTCATTACACCTCAAAAAACATTCTGCACGATATCGTCATCTTTCAAGGTGCCGGTGTGTTGGCCGCACTTTGAAATCTATAGGGTGTATTGTAATGATGTTAATAGGGGCCGGTAAATCTATTGATGTTTAGAATGTATTACAGGCGAGATTTTAGGTGAAAGCAGGGTAGGGCAGAAAGAGAAAGTGGCTGGCAGGAACAGGCCCATCAGCCACTCTATTTGTGTCTATCAATGCGCTAGGTGTTACCCGACGTAAGTCAGTAATCCAACCGAGGAAGGGACATTGAAATCGACTGACATCATGACGCTCAATGATGTAATAGCAATGATTGAGAAGACAAAGAGTTTTCTCGCCCATACGCTGTCATTGGTCGCTTTGTAGCCACGTAATGCCATACCCAGCCACCAGACACTGACCGCCGCTGCGACAACCAGATACTTATAACCGGCATAACCACTTAATGTCAGCATCAGGGTCGCAACCATAAACGCCAGAATATACAGGGTAATATGGTTTTTGGTGACCGATATGCCTTTTATTACCGGCAGAACCGGAATGTTGGCAGCCTGATAATCCTTAAAGCGGAAAATTGCGATGGCATAGGAGTGCGGCATCTGCCACAGACTGAAAATCAGCAGCAAAATCAATGCACCCATATCGAACTGGCCGGTGACCGCACAGTAACCAATTACGGGTGGTGCGGCTCCTGACAAGCTGCCGATCAATGTTCCGTAGACTGACTTGCGTTTCATGTAGAGGCTATAAACCCCGACATAGATAACGAAACCGATAATCGCCAGCATCATTGCTAATAGATTGGCGGCCACGTAGAGCAACAGCATGCCAACAATACCCAGTACGGACGCATAAATCAGGCTCACTTTCGGATCGATAAGCCCTTTGACCAGGACACGATTCTTCGTTCTCTCCATGATGCTATCGATATCACGGTCGATATAGTTGTTAAATACGCACCCGGAGGCAACAACTAACGAGACACCGATCAGGGTGGCGAGAAAAAGGGGGTAATCAATCACGCCTTTGGAAGCGAGGAGAAATCCCCCAACGACAGAAATTAAATTGCCGAAAATAATTCCTGGTTTAGTTACTTGCAGGTATTGCTTAATCATCACATGCAGCTCTTCAGTCAACCATCATATTGATGTTGAGGTTGTACATAATCCAGAGTGAGCCCACTACAACGATTGCGATAATCATAGCGGTGAACAGGAACGCCACCAGATTCCAACGTTCTTCAGACGATCCATTCATGTGCAGGAAGTACACCAGATGCACAATAATCTGCACCACAGCTAAACCGACCACTGTGGCCAGAATAGTTGTATGAGAGGCGGTACCACTCATCACCATAGCGAATGGAATAACTGTCAGAATCACCGATAGAATGAAGCCAATAAGATATGACTTCAAGCTACCGTGGCTGGCTCCACCGTGAGTCGTTGTTGGGTGACTAGATGTTGGATGACTCATTACATGACTCCTAACAGATAGACAACGGTGAATACGCAGATCCACACCACGTCCAGGAAGTGCCAGAACAAGCTCAGGCACATCAGACGGGTGCGGTTGGTTTCATTCAATCCGCGTTTTGCTACTTGAATCATCATAATGATGATCCAGACCAGACCTGCGGTAACGTGAATACCGTGGGTGGCAACCAGTGCGAAGAAGCTAGACAGGAACGCACTGCGATCCGGGCCATAGCCTTCAGCAATCAGGTGATGGAATTCATAGATTTCCATTGCCACAAAGCCCAGACCGAACAAGAAGGTCAGACCCAACCAGGTGTTGACCTGGTTTTTATGGCCTTTGTTCATGCCCAGCATCGCAATGCCGTAAGTAATACTACTGAACAACAACAGGAAGGTTTCGACCAGAACAAAGTTCAAATCGAAGATATCCCGCCCTGAAGGACCGCCAGCGGTCCCGTTTACCAGCACTGCATAGGTTGCGAACAAGGTCGCAAACAAAATACAGTCGCTCATCAGGTAGATCCAGAAGCCGAAGACTTTCGTCGCTCCCGCATCGTGATGCCCATGCTCTGCATGGGCGACGTTGTGGTTAGTCAGAGTTTCAGTTGACATGATTCACGCCTGCTTTGCTGATTTGTTCATGATGAAGATCCTCAATGCGCTCAACTTCTGCAACTGGCACATAGTAATCAACATCCTCGTCGAAGCTCTTCACAATCCAGGTAACAATCATGCCGACGAAGCCAATAATGGCCAGCCACCAGATGTACCAGATCATGGCAAAGCCGAAGATCAAGCTGAAGCCAGCAATAATCACACCTGCACCGGTATTCTTCGGCATGTGGATTTCTTCGTATTTCGCCGGACGTTTGTACGCTTCACCTTTCTCTTTCATATCCCAGAACTCGTCACGGTCAACAACTTCAGGCACTACGGCGAAGTTATAGAACGGCGGTGGGGAAGAGGTAGACCACTCCAGCGTACGGCCACCCCATGGGTCACCGGTCAAGTCACGATTTTGTTCGCGGTCACGGATACTGACGAAGACCTGAATAACCTGACACAAAATACCGCAGGCAATCAGTACTGCACCACCAGCAGCCACCATCAACATCGCGTGGAATTCTGGATTGATATCTTGGCTCAGACGACGGGTCATACCCATAAAGCCCAGAACATACAGCGGCATAAAGGCTACGAAGAAACCGATTATCCAGAACCAGAAGGCACGGATACCCCATTTCTCATTAAGCGTAAAGCCAAAGGACTTAGGCCACCAGTAAGTCAGGCCAGCAAAGCAACCGAACACCACACCACCGATAATCACGTTATGGAAGTGGGCAATCAGGAACAGGCTGTTGTGCAGTACGAAGTTCGCACCTGGAACCGCCAGCAGAACCCCGGTCATCCCACCGATAGAGAAGGTGATGATGAAGCCAATGGTCCACAGCATTGCAGAGTGAAACTGAATACGGCCCTGATACATGGTGAACAACCAGTTGAAGATTTTCACCCCGGTCGGGATGGAAATGATCATCGTAGCTATACCGAAGAAGGCGTTAACGTTGGCACCGGATCCCATAGTAAAGAAGTGGTGTAGCCAAACGATAAATGACAATACGGTGATAGCGATGGTTGCCCAAACTAAAGAGGTGTAACCAAACAGACGTTTTTTAGAGAAGGTCGCAGTAACCTCGGAGAACACCCCGAACACCGGCAGGACCAAAATGTACACTTCTGGATGGCCCCAGGCCCAAATCAAGTTGATGTACATCATCATGTTGCCACCCATATCATTGGTAAAGAAATGGGTGCCAAGGTAACGGTCCAGAGTCAGTAACGCGACAGTTACGGTCAGGATCGGGAAGGAAACGATAATCAAAATGTTGGTGCAAAGTGCCGCCCATGTGAAGACAGGCATCTTCATCATCGACATGCCAGGTGCACGCATTTTCAAAATAGTGGCGAAGAAGTTAACACCGGTCAACAAGGTCCCCAGACCGGAGATTTGTAGACTCCATATCCAGTAATCTACCCCGACACCTGGGTTGTACTCTTTACCTGATAGTGGCGGATAGGCCAACCAACCGGTTCCCGCGAATTCACCGACCCCCAGAGAGATGTTAATTAACACCACCCCGACCACAAAGAACCAGAAGCTCAATGAGTTCAGGAACGGGAAGGCAACGTCACGAGCACCGATTTGTAGCGGTACGACCACGTTCATCAGACCCACAACAAAAGGCATCGCCATGAAGAAAATCATGATAACGCCGTGAGCGGTGAAGATCTGATCATAGTGATGAGGTGGCAGGAAGCCGGCCTCACCAGTGGAAGCAAGTGCTTGCTGGCTACGCATCATGATAGCGTCGGCAAAACCACGCAACAGCATGACCATGGCGACCAGGATATACATGATACCGATTTTTTTATGGTCAACCGAAGTCAGCCATTCGCTCCATAACCATTTCCATTTGCCGAAATAGGTCAGAGCAGCAACAAGAGCCAGCCCACCCAGGACAATTGCAGCAACGGTAACCATAATGATTGGTTCGTGTAGCGGAACCGCATCAAGTGTTAATTTTCCCAACATCGTTTTATTCCTCGGCTCCGGCGTGAGCGGCGTGTTCGCCCATATCCATGCCCTGGCTCATATCCATACCTGAATGGGTATCATCGCCTTTCTGGTGCATGTTCATATCGCCCATAAACTTGCCAATAATTCCTTTAAACAGCTCCGGTTTAACATTGGAGAAATACTCAACCGGGTTATTTTCGCTCGGTTCAGCCAGTTTATTGAAATCGTCAGTGGTATTCAGGGTGTTCGGCGATTTTTTCACCTGTGCGACCCACTGGTTGAACTCTTCCTGCGTCGGTGTTGCGATTGCAGTGAATTTCATACCAGAGAAGCCTTTGCCACTGAAACTACTGGAAATACCATTATATTTACCAGGTTCGTTAGCAATCAGATGCAGTTTGGTTTGCATCCCGGCCATCGCATAAATCTGCCCACCTAACTGAGGGATAAAGAACGAGTTCATTACTGAGTTAGAAGTGATTTTGAAATTCACCGGAACGTCAGTAGGGAAGGCCAGTTCATTAACTGTAGCAATACCTTGTTCTGGATAGATAAACAGCCATTTCCAGTCAAGGGAAACCACTTCAATAGTGATCGGTTCTTTACCAGCCACTACGATAGGTTTGAACGGGTCAAGTTCGTGGGAGGTTTTCCAGGTTATCGTCGCCAAAATAGCGATGATAATGATTGGAACAGCCCAGACAACAAGCTCAATTTTGTTGGAATGGGACCAGTTGGGGGTGTAGGTCGCACTTTTGTTGGACGCGCGGAACTTCCATGCAAAAGCAAACGCCATAAAAATAACCGGAACCACGACGATCAACATTAAACCGATAGCAGTAAGTATCAGTGTTTTTTGTTCGACTCCGATTGCGCCTTTGGGGTTCATCAATGCCATATCGCAACCACTGAGCATTACAGTGGCTGCAAATAAAGACAACATACCCATATTTTTAATGTATTTCTTAAGTCTCATCTAACGACCTCAATTACAAAAGGGCTCTATTGTCGTTTCATGTGTGCGGGCATTTTACGGGAAGGTTGCAAGACTGTAAACATGCTTAAGATTGTGTCAGCGGCTTGTTGACACTTTATGTTAAGGGGGTCACAGATGTTGCCTTGCGTGGTAATTTACTAATAGCAACAATATGTTGGCGGTGGGACATAGTTGCCAGACTGCGGATGTTAAGGAAAAACAACAGTAATTAGCCTTTTACTCATGGGAAATACTGATTTTAAATTCGTAGATAGACTTATTTTGTGTAAATAATATGTGGTGTAAAAGTAAATTAAAATATATTCCGAGGTGATCTAAATAGCCACCTCGGAATCATTTAGCTAGAAATTATATTTAATAGAGTAAATGATAGCATCTTGTAAAAAGTCTTCCCCCAACTTGTTATAAGCATAGCGGTACTGAATACCGGTGGTAAATTGCTTAACCGGTGTCCACCACAGTGAAATGGCACCATTCACACCGTTACGGCCGCCATTGCCTGCGGCATAGCGTTCTGCACGGTTGAATTCAAGCTCGTTCCAGTTGGTAATACTGAATTTTTCATCAAACGCGGTGAAGTCATAACCTGCAACCCAACCCACCACATAACCGTTATTACCTGAATAATAGGTTTGATCAACATAATGTAATGCCACGAAAGGCTTCATCCACACGCCCGCTAGCGTTGCGTTATAGCCGACACCGTACAGGGTGTTCACTTCGTGGAAGTTACTGTAATCATTACCTTCAGCACTCGGTAGTGAGTAAGTACCATAGACGTGACCGTACAGATTGAAACCGGTATCACCTAAATAGTAGCGGCCAGTAGTTTTAAAGGTGTAGCGCTGATTATCACCGGGTTGTGCTGTTTTTGAATTAAATGGGTTTTCTAGATCAAAGAAACCATAGACCTCCCCCCAGCTATAACCTGCCCCCCCTTCTAACTCGATATAAGCGAAGTCATCTTTATGTGATGAACCCCCTGATTTATGCGTAGTGCTTCGGGTCCAGTCAAGATAGTTCATGCTGATATTACCAAAACCCCACTGGTATTCAGCTTGGGCAACTGGAGCCAAAGTGACTGTTGTCAGCGCGAGCGCACCGATAAGAATTTTACGCATAAATGCCTCTGTGTAGTTGAAAGATGTCAGGGGAAACAAAAGGACACAGTCCTTAACAAAAAGTGCGCTCATCATAGTCCCACAGCACGAAAGGATAAATAGTTGAAAGTGATTCGGATCTCATTTTGTGAATAACAATGTGCAACTGTTACTTAAATATGTGACTCATATCAATAAGTGAGCAAGGAAGGATTCAGATGGCTTATTTTACTGGCATAAAAAAAGCCGGTATAAGTACCGGCCTTTGTCATCTAATGCAGTTTATTAGGCTAATTTTTCGCGCCTGAGTGCCAGATAATCTAATACTCCACCCAGAAGCATCCCGACGACGCTGAGCTGAATACCGCGTAACAACAACATATCAGCTACGTGTGGGGCGGCGGTCCAATCCAATGCGTTACTTATCAGTAAAATTAGCCATATAGCTAACAATATGCAGCCAACCGTCAACAAGCGTAGCGCCCAGCGATAAGCGGTTTTAAAAGCAGTTCGAGGCATAAATTCATCAGTTTTCTGGGTGTGCTCCAGCGTTTGGCGACAAATATACAGTAGGAATAGGCCTGGAATGGCTGCCGCAATAGAGAATAGATAGAACAATGGCCAGCCATGTGTTTCAACAAACCATCCAGCAATCGGGCCAACATAAACGCGCCCAACGGCGGACAGCGCTGATAACAGGGCAAATTGTGTCGCGGAGAATGACTTGTTACACAGTGTCATCAGCAATGCGACAAAGGCCGCAGTTCCCATACCACCACACAGATTCTCCAGGAAGATGGCACTGCCCATGGAGAAGATATTCTTGTCAGTGATGGATAACAGCCAATAACCCACATTCGAGATAGCTTGTAAAATACCGAATATCATCAACGCGCGGAACAAGCTCAGGCGTTGCATTAACAGGCCGCCATACAGTGCGCCAATAATTGTGGCAATCAGTCCTAATGATTTATTCACCAACCCGACTTCACCGGCATCAAACCCAACACCACGGATCAGAAAAGTGGTACTCAAACTCGCGGCAAAGGCATCGCCCATTTTGTACAACACAATTAACAACAGAATCAGCCATGCATTGTTGCGGCCAAAGAAATCACGCAATGGGGCGACGATCGCCTGTTCCAACGTTTTTGGTGGCGCGATACGGATATCAGGTTCAGGAGCCAATAAGGTAGCAAACACCCCAATTAACATTAGCCCGGCCATTAACCAGTAAGTGGATTGCCAGCCAAGATAGCGATCCGCTATCCATAGCGCCAGCCCGCCAGACACCAGCATTGCGAGACGATAACCCAGCACGGAAACTGCGGCACCAGTACCGCGCTCTTCTGCGGTGAGCAAGTCGGTTTTATAGGCATCAAAAACAATATCTTGCGATGCCGAACAGAAGGCGACCAACACGGCGATTGCCGCCAACCACCATAAATGCTTCGCAGGCTCCATAAAGCCCATGGCAATAATCGCGGCGATTAAAAACAGTTGGCTTATCACCAACCAACCGCGCCGACGGCCAAGAAACGAGGGAGTGTAGCGGTCCATCAAGGGGGACCAGAGGAACTTGAAGACGTAGGCCTGACCAACCAGAGAGAAGATACCAATGGTTTTCAGATCGACGTTCTCAACCGTCATCCATGCTTGCAGCGTACCACCGGTAAGGGCCAAAGGAAGGCCGGAAGCAAACCCCAACAACAGAAGAATAAGGGAGTTACGTTGGGTAAAAAGGTTTGAATAGCGATTGGGCATGTGAGACCTACATGCTCTGCCCCAAGGTCGGGGCAAAGCATTCTGTTAAGCAGTAATAATGATATTAAGCAAACAACCGATTAGCGGGCATTTTGTTTGATAAAGCCGCTGACGCTAGTATCTTGCGCCATATCTGCAATAACATCGCTCAACACAGTATTAACGGCATTGGTGATTTTTTCGTTAGTTGCAGTAAATGCGCCCTGAACGTTGTAGCTGGCACGGTAGTTTTTAACCTGTTTATTACCATTTTTTGCGGTCGCAGTAATGGAAATATCCGCTTTAGTGGTGATGTTGTAGCGCAGGTTACCTTCCTGTACATCGGCAAACAGTTGGTTTACTACAATCTGCAAATCAACTGGAGCATCGGTACCAATCATATAGCCACGAGCAGTCATCTGTTTTTCCAACACTTCCTGTAACAGGAAACGCAGGTCACGGGATGGGGTTAATACCACCAGTTGGCCTTCACGATTTACTTTAGCCAGTGCAGCATCTTGACGCTGGTCTGCACCATTAATGCTGATAGTAATCCCCATCAGAGTTGGATCTTGCGGTGGTAATACCACCTTCGGGGTGACATTCAGAGTGTTGTTACTGGCAGCACAACCCGCCAGTATAAAAACAGCCAACAGCGGGAAAAGAATTTTCTTTAGCATGTTCACTTTCTCAATAGTTATGGAATTCTTTAATAATCAGAGCGGGATAGCTGCCATGTTATTTTGCGAATGTGCAGTCGCGCCATCATAGCACTGAGATTGGCTGGTGGAAGATCCTGATGTAGAGAAATTCAGCAAAAAAAGTGATTTTTCGCCCTGTGACCTTTCATTTTGCTTAAAGACCTTACAAGTAACCTTTTCCCCTGACTATCAGATTAGCCTTATACCTTAAATGAGCAGAAGGGAGATATTCGGGATATTTTGTATCTGAAATGTTATAAAACAGCGAAAATCAACTAATATTGCAGTAGATAGTGGGTTTGCAATAGATAGATAGTGGGCAGCTTTCTGCCTCAGCGGTAAGGAGAACATGATGATTTTGATTCGGGAACAAATTGAAGAAAAACTAAAAGCGGCATTTGAACCGGATCATTTGGAGGTGATTAATGAAAGTTATCGCCACAATGTTCCAGCCGGTTCTGAAAGTCATTTTAAAATTGTGATCGTCAGCGATAAATTTCAAGATCAGCGCTTTCTCAGCCGCCATCGTGCGATTTATAGTGTGTTGGCTGATGAGCTGGCCGGCACTGTTCATGCATTGGCCTTACATACCTACACGCTGAAAGAGTGGGCGGGGTTACAAGACACGGTACCAACTTCTCCATCTTGTCGTGGCGCAGGTACATTGGCTTAGCAGGTACATTGGCTTAAGTGACAGTATTAATCCAAAACAGGCTGGATAACAGTAGTAATTCCGGCCTGATTTAGGGTATTAGTAGGTGAGAATTTAGCAAGCGGCCTCAGGGCCGTTTGTGTTTCTGTATAGGCGACACCTTTATTTCCTTAGTGCGCCACAGGAGTTTTAGCCGAAGGAACGATTCACGCGTGAATTTTACCGCGACAACATTCGCTTGCTTTCCTCGACTCATAACCTGTGCGCCGCTATAATGTCGCGTCTTATTTTTCCGGAATGGTTTCGGGACGCTTCTGACATCTGGGATACTCGGTTCTGTATAATGCGGCCGTCCCGGTTCTTAGAGGGTGTTTTCAGAGTTAGCATCATTCCTGAAAGGGTAATGGTGCTGCTTTGTTTGCAGCTTCTGGAGTTGACCGAGCACTGTGATTTTTTTGAGGTAACAAGATGCAAGTTTCTGTTGAAACCACTCAAGGCCTTGGCCGCCGTGTAACAATTACTGTTGCTGCTGACAGCATTGAGAAAGCAGTAAAAAGCGAATTAGTGAAAGCCGCTAAAAGTGTTCGTATCGACGGTTTCCGTAAAGGCCATGTGCCGATGAACATCGTTGAACAGCGTTACGGCGCATCTGTTCGCCAGGATGTTCTGGGTGACCTGATGCAACGTAATTTCGTTGATGCGATCATTAAAGAAAAAATCAACCCAGCTGGCGCACCAAACTATGTGCCTGGTGAATTCAAGCAGGGCGAAGATTTTACTTATTCCGTTGAGTTTGAAGTGTACCCAGAAGTTGAGCTGAAAGATCTGGAAAGCATTGAAGTAGAAAAGCCAGTTGTTGAAGTAAACGACGCTGACGTTGATACCATGCTGGAAACTCTGCGTAAGCAACAAGCTACCTGGAAAGAAACTGACGCTGCTGCGACTGCAGAAGATCGCGCAACTCTGGATTTCACCGGCTCTATCGACGGTGAAGAGTTTGAAGGTGGTAAAGCGTCTGATTTCGTACTGGCAATGGGCCAGGGTCGTATGATCCCAGGTTTCGAAGAAGGTGTTATCGGCCATAAAGCCGGTGAAGAATTCACCATCGACGTAAACTTCCCAGAAGATTACCACGCAGAAAACCTGAAAGGTAAATCAGCTAAATTTGACATCGTGTTGAAGAAAGTTGAAGTGCGTGAGCTGCCAGAACTGACTGAAGAATTCATCAAGCGTTTCGGTGTTGCTGATGGTTCAGTAGCAGGTCTGCGTGCTGAAGTGCGCAAAAACATGGAGCGTGAGCTGAAAGGCGCAGTGCGCAACCGTGTTAAAACTCAGGCAATTGACGGCCTGGTCAGCGCTAACGAAATTGACGTTCCAGCGGCACTGGTTGAAGGTGAAATCGACGTTCTGCGCCGTCAGGCTGCACAGCGTTTTGGTGGTAACGAGAAACAAGCTGCTGAACTGCCACGTGAATTGTTCGAAGAACAAGCTAAACGTCGCGTAGTTGTTGGTTTGTTGCTGGGCGAAGTTATCAGCCAGCACGAGCTGAAAGCGGATGAAGATCGCGTTAAAGCACTGATCGAAGAAATGGCATCTGCTTACGAAGATCCACAAGAAGTGATTGAGTTCTACAGCAAAAATAAAGAGCTGATGAACAATATGCGTAACGTTGCTCTGGAAGAACAAGCAGTAGAAACACTGCTGGCTAAAGCCAAAGTAACTGAAAAACCAACTACCTTCAGTGAACTGATGAATCAGACCACTGCTGCGTAATGTTTTTTAGCGCATCAAGCTGGATGTAATATATCGCCAAAAAATTGGCGTTGCAGGTAGGTTGCAATTGAACAAATACCGATGAGCTAAAGCAGTAAAGTGATTCGGGTGAGTGTCGGTAGCTGGCACTCTGCAACTCCTGATACGAAGGGTATATCCGGTTTTTTGACTGATTAAGCCCGTAGCCTTTGGCTACGGGCTTTTCTTTTTGTAACAATAATCACTCAATAGTATGATTAATCTGGCATGTTTCGCCCTAATCTGCGCTATATTTGAAAAGTGAAATGCAATACTTAACAGATGAACAATCAATAGAGCGTCAGGATTACGGCAAAGATAATGAGCGTCCGCTTGGTTAAAAAAAAGTGCTCAGGGGCTTGAAAAAGACGATTAATCCCCCAATTAACCTAACAGACGTTCATATAAGATGTTAATGAAACACTGGCTGATTACCACCGTCGAATGTGTCTGGGTAACCAGACGGCTTGCACGCGACCTTGATGCATGAACATAGTCATCATTACTTATCTCAAGTAGAATCGGTTATGAATGGCGCCAAAGTAAATTCTATTAGGAGACGGTAATGTCATACAGTGGCGAACGAGATCAATTTGCACCTAACATGGCTCTGGTGCCAATGGTGGTTGAGCAGACTTCACGTGGGGAGCGTTCTTACGATATCTTCTCCCGTCTGTTAAAAGAGCGCATTATTTTCCTGACCGGTCAGGTTGAAGACCATATGGCCAACCTGATTACGGCACAGATGCTGTTTCTGGAAGCAGAAAATCCAGAAAAAGACATCTTTTTGTATATCAATTCACCAGGCGGGGTGATCACTGCTGGGATGTCAATTTATGACACCATGCAATTCATTAAACCTGATGTCAGCACTATCTGTATGGGCCAGGCATGTTCAATGGGTGCGTTCCTGTTGACTGCGGGTGCTAAGGGTAAACGTTTCTGCTTGCCGAATTCACGGGTAATGATTCACCAACCGTTGGGCGGTTTCCAGGGGCAGGCGACAGATATTGAAATTCATGCCAGAGAGATTTTAAAAGTGAAATCGCGCATGAATGAACTGATGGCACTTCACACGGGAAAATCTCTTGAAGAAATAGAGAGAGACACTGAACGTGACCGTTTCTTGTCGGCTGAAGAGGCTGTAGGATACGGATTAGTTGATTCCGTGTTCACCCGTCGTGACTAACGACTTATTTCTGTGAGCCGATATACTATAGTGTATGTAAATAGAACAAATCGTGTAATCGAACAGTTGTATTGCACATTGTTCACTAACTACCCGATATATCGGCTGTCCGCTGAAGGTTAGCGCGGCGTCCAGCAATAGCGAGAATAGTCTCCCTGCCACCATAGTTTCGGGTGTGGCAGATACTGAAGAAGAGGTTTACTGATGACAGATAAGCGCAAAGACGGTTCTGGAAAGCTGCTGTATTGCTCTTTCTGCGGCAAAAGCCAGCATGAAGTGCGTAAGCTAATTGCCGGGCCGTCAGTGTATATCTGCGATGAATGTGTCGATTTGTGTAACGACATTATTCGCGAAGAGATCAAAGAAGTTGCCCCGCATCGGGAGCGCAGTTCGCTGCCTACGCCGCACGAAATCCGCCATCACCTGGATGATTATGTCATCGGTCAGGAACCGGCGAAAAAAGTGTTGGCAGTTGCGGTATACAACCACTATAAGCGTTTGCGCAATGGTGATACCAGTAATGGTATCGAACTGGGCAAAAGTAATATTCTACTGATTGGCCCAACCGGTAGTGGTAAAACACTGTTGGCAGAGACATTGGCTCGTTTCCTGGATGTGCCGTTTACCATGGCAGATGCGACCACGCTAACTGAAGCAGGTTACGTGGGCGAAGATGTTGAAAACATCATTCAGAAGTTATTGCAGAAATGTGATTACGACGTGCAGAAAGCGCAACGTGGTATCGTCTATATCGATGAAATTGATAAAATTTCACGTAAGTCTGATAACCCGTCTATCACGCGTGACGTCTCGGGTGAAGGTGTGCAGCAGGCCCTGTTGAAATTGATTGAAGGGACGATTGCTGCCGTACCACCACAAGGTGGCCGTAAGCATCCGCAGCAGGAGTTTTTGCAGGTTGATACCTCTAAAATTCTGTTTATCTGTGGTGGTGCTTTCGCCGGCCTGGACAAAGTTATCGGGCAGCGCATTAACACCGGAACGGGTATCGGTTTCGGGGCTACGGTAAAAGGCAAGTCAGAAAAAGCAACCGAAGGCGAGTTGTTGAGTCAGGCTGAGCCAGAAGATTTAATTAAATTCGGCTTGATCCCTGAATTTATTGGCCGTTTACCGGTAGTTGCAACACTGAGTGAATTGAGTGAAGACGCGCTGATTCAGATCCTGAAAGAACCGAAAAACGCACTGACCAAACAGTATCAGGCGTTGTTCAATCTCGAAGGTGTGGAGCTTGAGTTCCGCGATGAAGCGTTGACTGCAATCGCCAAGAAAGCGATGGCGCGTAAAACAGGTGCTCGTGGCCTGCGTTCTATCGTAGAGGGCGCATTGCTAGATACCATGTACGATTTACCGTCAATGGACAGTGTGGAGAAAGTGGTGGTAGATGAGTCAGTTATTGCTGGCCAATCTGCGCCGATGCTGATTTATGGCCAACCGGAAGCCCAAGCTTCTGGCGAATAATTAGCCAAATAATCCAGATGGTTAGTATGACAATGGGGGATTTTATCCCCCATTTCTTTTTCCTCGCATTGTAATCGTTGAATGTAAGACATTCGTCCCCATATACTCAATTACCTATTTAGTGAAACTCGTGATGACTCGTGTTTCACGAGATTCCCAGTAATCTGGCGGAAGCTAAACTAAGAGAGAGCTCTATGAACCCTGAGCGTTCCGAACGCATAGAAATCCCCGTATTGCCTCTGCGCGATGTGGTGGTTTATCCGCATATGGTGATCCCACTGTTTGTTGGCCGGGAAAAGTCGATTCGGTGCCTGGAAGCGGCAATGGACCATGATAAAAAAATCATGCTGGTTGCGCAGAAAGAAGCTTCGACTGATGAGCCTGGTATCAACGATCTGTTTTCAGTAGGCACTGTAGCCTCGATTTTACAAATGCTGAAGTTACCTGATGGCACGGTCAAAGTGCTGGTTGAAGGGCTACAGCGTGCGCGTATTACCACGCTTTCCGACAGCGGTGAGCATTTTGCTGCTCAGGCAGAATATCTTGAATCGCCAGTGATGGACGATCGTGAACAAGAAGTATTGGTTCGCACGGCGATTAATCAGTTTGAAGGCTATATCAAACTGAATAAAAAGATCCCACCAGAAGTGCTGGCTTCACTGCACAGCATCGATGATGCAGCACGTCTTGCGGATACTATCGCGGCACATATGCCGTTGAAGTTAAATGATAAACAGGCTGTTCTGGAGATGTTCGATGTCACCGAACGTCTGGAGTACCTGATGGCGATGATGGAATCAGAAATCGATCTGTTACAGGTTGAAAAACGGATTCGTAATCGCGTCAAAAAACAGATGGAAAAGAGCCAGCGCGAGTACTATCTGAACGAGCAAATGAAGGCCATTCAGAAAGAACTGGGCGAGATGGACGATACGCCGGATGAGCACGAAGCGCTGAAGCGTAAAATCGAAGCGGCTAAAATGCCGAAAGATGCACGTGAAAAAACCGAAGCTGAGCTGCAAAAACTGAAAATGATGTCACCGATGTCTGCGGAAGCAACCGTAGTACGTGGTTATATTGATTGGATGTTGCAGGTGCCTTGGAACAGCCGCAGTAAAGTTAAAAAAGACTTGGTAAAAGCGCAGGAAGTTCTGGATACCGATCACTACGGTTTGGAACGAGTTAAAGATCGTATTTTAGAATACCTCGCAGTACAGAGCCGTGTTAGCAAGATTAAAGGACCAATCCTGTGCCTGGTAGGGCCTCCTGGGGTGGGTAAAACCTCTCTGGGGCAATCTATTGCTCGTGCTACTGGCCGCCAGTATGTCCGTATGGCGCTGGGTGGGGTGCGTGATGAAGCGGAAATCCGTGGTCATCGCCGCACCTATATCGGTTCTATGCCGGGTAAATTGATCCAGAAGATGGCGAAAGTTGGGGTGAAGAACCCACTCTTCCTGTTGGATGAGATTGATAAGATGGCGTCCGATATGCGCGGTGATCCTGCGTCAGCACTGCTGGAGGTTTTGGACCCAGAACAAAACGTTGCATTCAACGATCACTATCTGGAAGTGGATTATGATCTGTCGGATGTCATGTTCGTTGCCACCTCCAACTCCATGAATATTCCAGCGCCGTTGCTGGATCGTATGGAAGTTATTCGCCTGTCCGGTTATACCGAAGATGAGAAACTCAATATTGCCAAGCAGCATCTGTTGCCGAAACAGTTTGAGCGCAACGCCATTAAGAAAGGTGAACTGACCATCGATGACAGTGCCATTATGAGCATTATCCGTTATTACACCCGTGAAGCTGGGGTGCGTAGTCTGGAGCGTGAAATCTCCAAACTGTGCCGTAAAGCAGTAAAAAATCTGCTGATGGATAAAACGGTTAAGCACATCGAAATCAACGGTGACAACCTGAAAGACTTCTTAGGTGTGCAGAAGGTCGATTATGGCCGAGCTGATACTGAGAATCGTGTAGGTCAAGTGACCGGGCTGGCATGGACGGAAGTGGGTGGTGACTTACTGACTATTGAGACTGCATGCGTTCCGGGCAAAGGCAAGCTGACTTACACCGGCTCGCTGGGTGAAGTGATGCAAGAATCAATTCAGGCGGCACTGACAGTGGTACGTGCGCGCGCAGATAAATTAGGTATTAACCCTGATTTCTACGAAAAACGCGATATCCATGTGCATGTGCCTGAAGGTGCGACGCCGAAAGATGGCCCGAGTGCAGGTATTGCTATGTGTACCGCGCTGGTTTCTTGTCTGACCGGTAACCCAGTGCGCGCGGATGTGGCGATGACCGGTGAAATCACCTTGCGTGGTTTAGTATTGCCAATCGGCGGTTTGAAAGAGAAATTGCTGGCAGCTCACCGTGGCGGGATCAAAATTGTGCTGATTCCCGAGGATAACAAACGTGATTTGGAAGAGATCCCAGACAATGTTATCGCTGATCTGGAGATTCATCCGGTTAAACTAATTGATGATGTTTTAGCCATCGCGTTGCAAAATCCAGCCTTCGGGGCACAGCCGGTAGCGTCAAAATAGTGACGGATCGCAAGAAGTATTGATAAAACTGATGCTGGTAAGTGAAATGCTACTTGCCAGCTATTTTTTGTGCCGCTAAGTTAGTTCGTCTGTCCGACAAAAGTTTATGCCTTTGGGCTGCTTGCCAAGGTTGGATAGGATTGATATAACAGCTGCGCTGTCGTGTTGTCCGTAGGGATTTTCGGCGCGACGATAGAATTCTAAAGGGGATGAAAGAGTGAATAAGTCACAACTGATCGACAAAATTGCCGCAGGTGCAGATATTTCCAAAGCGGCCGCTGGGCGCGCGTTAGATGCAATTATTGCTTCTGTTACTGAATCTTTGAAAGAAGGGGATGATGTAGCTCTGGTTGGTTTTGGTACTTTTGCAGTACGTGAGCGTTCTGCACGTACTGGCCGCAACCCTCAGACAGGCAAAGAAATCAGTATTCCTGCTGCTAAAGTACCAGGCTTCCGTGCCGGTAAAGGCTTGAAAGACGCAGTAAACTGATTGCCGCGTCAATTCTCATCTGCGCGTATACCCAAAGGAAATGAAGTAGCAGTCAGGTTGTAAGCGAACGAATACCGATGAGTCTGCTCAGGTCAGCGATTCGGGTCAGTGAAAGTAGCGGGCACCTGTGCAACTTCAAGTACCAAGGGTATATATTGTTTGTGTTAAACAATAACCTGACGCAGTTGAGCTGGTAAGGTAAGATACAAGGCGCATCGTTAATGATGCGCTTTTTTTTCGCTTAGGCAGTTGAACTGGCTGAGCGCTAAACGGGGGTAAAATGTTAGTCTGACGAGAGAATATCAGCGACCCGTTTAGAGCAAAAATAGGCAGTAACAAATAGAGTAAGCAGTTTAACGCGCAGCAGCACGAAGGGCTGTCGCAAGGAATGCTGGGTTTATTTAGACCTGCGCAACAGTTTTAATCCATATTACAGCGGAGTATTGTCACATTATGATGGACAATTTACGCGCGGCTGCTAATAACGTCGTGCTCAAAATCATTCTGGCCTTGATCATGTTGTCCTTTATCCTGACCGGGGTTGGCAGCTATCTGATTGGCGGTTCCAACGACTTCGCAGCCAAAGTTAATGGCCAAGAGATTAGTCGTGCTCAGTTAGAACAGGCTGTACAGAGTGAGCGTGGCCGCTTGCAGCAGCAATTAGGTGAACAATTCTCCGCACTGGCCGCAAATGAAGGCTACATGCTGCAATTACGCCAGCAGGTATTGGGGCAGTTGGTCAACAACATGTTGCTTGACCAGTACGCCAAAAAACTGGGCCTGACTGCTAGCGACGAACAAGTTAAAGATGCCATCCGTCAGGCACCTTATTTCCAGACCGATAATAAGTTCGATAACAACAAATATCTCGAACTGGTTAATCGGATGGGCTACACCCCTGATCAATTCGCGCAATTACAGCGTCAGCAGCTCATTAATCAACAATTGCTGCAAGCGTTTGGCGATACTGGCTTTGTTCTGCCTATCGAAGCACAGGCGATGTCAGAGCTGATTTTGCAGCAACGTGAAGTTCGTCTGGCGACAGTTGACCTCAAAGCCCTTCAGGCACAGCAGAAAGTCACTGATGAAGAGCTGCAAGCCTACTACGACCAGAACAAGAATAGCTTCATTGCACCGGAACAGATGAAAGTCAGTTTCATTACGATGGATGCTGCCGCGATGCAGGACAAAATCACGGTCACCGAGGAAGATATCGCGGCGTATTATGAACTGCATAAAAGCAGCTATACCCAGCCGGAACAACGCAACTACAGTGTGATTCAGTTTAAAACTGAAGCTGAAGCCAAAGCGGCGTTAGAGGAGCTGAAAAAAGGTGCTGATTTTGCTGCGATGGCAAAAGAGAAATCTACCGATATCATTTCCCGCAAAAATGGGGGGGAACTGGGGTGGTTGGAACCAGAAACTACGGCTGATGAACTGAAACAAGCGAATCTGACCGAGAAGGGCCAACTGTCTGATGTGGTTAAATCTTCGGTGGGTTATCTGGTTGTTCGCTTAAATGACATCAAACCTGCCCTGGTTAAACCTTTGTCAGAAGTGCATGATGCACTGGCAAAACAAGTTAAGCAGGAAAAAGCCGTTGACGCTTACTACGCGTTACAGCAAAAGGTCAGTGAAGCCGCTACCAGTGATAACGAATCTCTAGCCTCAGCGGAAGAAGCAGCAGGCGCTAAAGCTAAGCAAACCGGCTGGTTTACTCGCGACGCAGTACCTGCTGAGGTTAACTTCAAACCGGTTGTACAGGCAATCTTTGACGGTGGCCTGGTCGGTGAGAATGGTGCGCCAGGTAGTAATTCAGATGTAATCACTGTTGACGGCGACCGTGCTTTTGTTATCCGCATTGATGCTCATAAACCTGAAGGTATTCAACCATTTGATCAAGTACGCGATCAGGTTGCTGAGTTGGTGAAACGTCAGAAAGCAGAACAATTGGCACGTGTTGATGGTGAGAAACTCCTGACTGCACTGAAACAAGGTAAAGGCGAAGAGGCGATGAAAGCCGCTGGTATCAGCTTTGGCGAGAAGAAAACCTTGTCACGCGCACCAGACGATGATCAATTAGTGCAGACTATTTTTGCCTTGCCTCATCCGCAGAAAGATCAGTCGGTTTATGGCTTATCCCAGGATCGTCAAGACAACATCGTACTGATCGAACTGCTATCAGTAACTCCGGGTAAATTGCCGGAAGGCGAGATGAAGACCTTTAGCGCTAAAATGCTAGAAGGGTCAAGCGGTGTGACTTTTGATGCATTGATGGCAAATCTGCACAAACAGGCAACCATTAAGATGGGTCCAGCGGAGCAACAGCAGCCGCAATAAAACCATAATTGCTATGAGTCTCGCATACATCTGCAACTCGATGTAATAAAGAAAGGTCGCTTTGGCGACCTTTCGCATATCTGAAATCTACCCTTTGTGATGAATCGGAGGTTGCGGCAAGGTAGTCATGCTGTCAAACACATGGAGGATACAGCATGAAATTCATAGGAAAATTATTTGTTATAACCGCATTGTTCGCAGGTCTGAATATCCAGCAGGTAGTTTTTGCCGCTCCCGTCAGCCCTACGAGTACGACTCAGAATAAAGACCTCAATTCGCAAAGCCATACTCCAATAAATAGCCAGCTAAAAGCAGGCTCTTCGCCTGCCAAAGTGGCGGATAAGACGAATGCAACGGCAACAACCACAGCTGGCAACTCAACGGACAGTGCATATAGCCAAATCAATATTAATAGTGCTAATGCGGAACAGTTGGCCCAGTTCCTGAGCGGAATTGGCAGGAAGAAGGCAGAGGCCATCGTTAATTATCGCGAGCAGTTCGGCCCTTTTACTGATGTTGAGCAGTTACTCGAAGTTCCAGGTATTGGCCCCTCGTTTTTAGAGAGAAACAATACCAAGCTTACAATGTAACTTTAGTTGGTGATGGGGATGTGCTGTGGTCAGACAGATACCAGTGACTATTTTCACCACAAAGAATCCCCATCTTTTCATAATGTAAGTCGCAGTAGCAGAGGGAAACTGTGATTTCGCTCTAGATTATATCGTAAGCATGCGATGAAGTGATTTCCCTCTGCTAATCTTGCTATGAGGTCGTACCAGTTGTGCGGGTACTCTCTTGCCAACGCTATTTTACTGCCGAAGGTACATAATTTTTATTCACTGTCTGGAGAAGCTCGCTGTCATGCATACTCATATTAAAGTCCGGGGTTTTCATATTGATGTTTTCCAACATGTTAATAATGCCCGCTACTTAGAGTTTCTCGAAGAAGCACGTTGGGAATGGCTTGATGGGGAGCCAGCAGCGCAATGGATGGCTGAAAACCAAATCGCTTTTATCGTGGTTAATATCAATATCAACTACCGTCGGCCTGCGGTATTGGGGGATCTGCTACGAATCGATAGCCAGTTATTAAAGCTAAACGGTAAAAGTGGTGTGATGAAACAGACTGTCACGCTAGAGCCTGAATCTATTCCGGTGGCAGATGCAGAACTAACGTTTGCCTGTATCGATCTGCGTAGTCAGAGAGCATTGCCCATTGAGGGAGAGCTAAGGGAAAAACTGGGCGAGTTTGTCAATCGAGGTATTACAGGATAACTCGGCTTTGTTGCCGGGGAGGGATATTTTCCCCGAATATCTGGTTAAATGTGCAATGGCCGCGATATACCTCGCTCTGATGAGCGAGGTCACGATTAGAACAAGGCAATGGGTCGATTACAGTGACTATCTGAGTGAACAATAATCAAGCTAGCCCGGTTTTTTGTTTCAAGCTCAATAACACTTTTGGCTTATTAGCAAGATAGAACGCCAGCCCTTTGGCTCGTAAATGGCAGGCAGCACATTGGCCGCAACCATCGCCTTGAATCCCATTGTAGCAAGTAAGTGTGTCGTGGCGGACCAGCTCGAGTTGCTGATAATAATCAGCTAGCGCCCAGGTTTCTGCTTTATCCAGCCACATTAAAGGGGTAACGAAAGCGATATCTCGGCCAATACCCAAATCGATTGCATGGTTGAGTGCCTTCACGAACTCATCCCGGCAATCAGGGTAGCCGGAGAAGTCGGTCTCACAAACCCCGGTGATAACCGTCTGTGCTTGTACCTGATAAGCATAAATTGCGGCTAAGGTCAGGAATAGAATATTGCGACCAGGGACAAACGTACTGGGAACCGTATCGGCATCCTCTTCATCAAAAGAGGGGATAGGGATACTGTCTCGGGTCAGACTGCTCACCGCTAACTCATTGAGCATGCCAACATCTAGCACTTTGTGTGCTTTAGCACCAAGCTGCGTGGCAAGGGCGCGAGCAACATCAATTTCTGCGCGGTGACGCTGCCCATAATCGAATGTAATGCAGTGGACCTCATCATATTGCTGTAATGCTTGAATTAAACAGGTAGTGGAATCTTGCCCACCACTAAATACAACGACAGCGCGTTTCATACTGTGACCTCGTACGGCTGTGAGCCTCGAAAGAGCCAACCCACAGCAAAATAAAGAATTGGCGGTATGTTACTCAGTTCACGGACGAAAGGGTAGCAACCTGCATTTGGCAATCAGGTAGTCGCCGGTGGGAGCCATGCCTGATTGAAATCAAACCAACCATATGCGGTTAGGGTAACACCGTTAATCCGTGGCGGAGCATTGACCTGATACTGATAATTGAATAGCGGGAGAATCAGCCCTGCCAGCATCAGACCATTATAATATTCACGCAATTGGCGGAAACGCTCAGCCGCAAGTTCAGTTTGCTGAATCTGTATCAGTGTTTGTCGCTGTAGTTCTAATTGAACCGGGGAGAGTATACCGCGCCACAGCGGATCAAGTTGGAGCCAGCTTTCCATCGCCGCTTCAGGAGATTCACCAACTAAGTGGTCTGCTAATAATAAGTCTGCTTCTTCAATTTGATGAGTATCTTTCCACTGCTTATCACGACTGGCGCGGATTTCTAATGTGCAACCATGGGTTGCCAATACCGCTTTTAGTTGTTCGGCAACACTCTCAAGTTCCATTGGCGGTTGATAGGTCAGTATCAGATGGGCAGGCAATGGTGGGTTTTCATCGGAGCTAAACCGGGGGATAGGCCAGCCAGGTAGCATTTCATGACTAGGCGTTATCACACCACGCCGAATGGATAACTCTTCTAAGATGCCGGAAGTTTGCACTAGCATCAGCAATTTGGCTATTTGCTGGGGAGTAATATTATTGAGGTGCCGATTGATGGCCAGATAGCAAAATCCAAGGCTCATACTGCGCTGAACAGGGCGGGCTAAAGGGAAATCCTCCTCCTGTCCAATGGTGATACGTACCGGGTGTTGGCAGCTCCCGTCGGCTGACTGTACGACAAGGCTTGGAGTTATCCAGTATTCAATGAATTCCAGATAAGGATGCTGCAAATGGTAAAATTCGTGCTGCTCCAACCGGACCAGATGTTGGTTAAAGGTCGCTAACTTAAATGGGCCCGCCCCCAGAAGTGGGGCGTCGGGATGAAACAGTTTACACGGTAAATCTGCCAGCCGATGTGCCAGCCAGTAATCAGGATGCAGCAGCGTAAATTTCAGGCATAAAGCATGGGGCAGGGTAATCGTTGCAATATTGGCAAAACTCGGTTGGCTGCGTGGATTTGCCCGCAGCAGTGCCAGCGTCTGCAACAACTGCTCGCTGCGGATATGTTCCCCATTATGCCAACGTAATTGGCTGCGTAAGAAGAATTGCCAGGTTAAACCATCATCGC
Source organism: Yersinia sp. 2542 StPb PI (assembly GCF_048593855.1). Classification (NCBI taxonomy): domain Bacteria; kingdom Pseudomonadati; phylum Pseudomonadota; class Gammaproteobacteria; order Enterobacterales; family Yersiniaceae; genus Yersinia; species Yersinia sp. 2542 StPb PI. The sequence continues at coordinate 13,805 of NZ_JAZGQA010000005.1, read as the reverse complement.
TGACTTGCCAGTGATGGGCCAGATCCGGTTTTGGCTGTGGGTCTCCGGTGTTAAATCGGGTCAGGCCAGCATGTAAAGTATAAATCAGATGCTGCTCTGCCCGGCCACTGACGGTCATTGGATTTAACGGTTCAAGCTCCCGATAATAAGGGATTCGCAGTATTGGGCTATCGGCTTGCCATTGTCCCCCCATGTGAGGGTTTAGTAATGCTTGAAGGCGTTCAGGTTCCAGTTGGGCGAGTGCGAGAGCAGCTTGATGGTCACCTTGCTCAAGGAACAATTGCAGGTAGGTTGCGCGCAGCGCATCTGGTTTTTTCAGGCATTGTAGTTGTGCGCGTTTGCCGCGGCCAACTTGTGAATGCCAACTGAGCCAGTCATTCGCTTGTAGCTGTTGAATCAGAGTGCGGGCATGTCGCTCACTGCAAAATAGTAAGCCTGCCAGTTCACTGACGGTGGTTGCCGCAGGTTGATCGCCAAACTTCTGATACAAGCGCTGATATTGGGTCAGCCGATGAATAATGCGCATAATTAAGAATCTACCCATTAGAACTATTTTATTTGCCATTTTGAACTTGGGCTGTGCTCAGAATCCTCACGTACTACATGTACGCTCCGGTTCTTGCGCGCTATCCATGTTCAAACTGTCTGCAACAATGACGCCTACAGGGATAGGCTCTAAATCAGGAATAGTTTAATTTAATTGTTCACTATTAGTTCCGTAAATAGTACGTCATAATTTTATTCATACCACCAGTTTTGCTGTTATCGAGGTTTTAAATGTACCGTTTAGCCGCTTTTGATATGGATGGAACCTTACTGATGCGCGACCATAAAATTGGCGGCGCTACATTGAATGCGTTACACCAGTTGGTGGACAACGGGATGATCCTAACCTTTGCTACCGGTCGACATTATATTGATATGAAAGGCATTTTGTCTCACTCAGGCATAAATGGTTATTTGATCACTGGCAATGGGACCCGAGTCTGTGATGTAGAGGGTGAAGCATTATACGGTATGGATTTGCCCGCAGAACTGGTGGAGTTTGTGTTACGAACTCCGTGGCAGACCCGTGCCAGTATCCATATTTTCCGTGATGATGGCTGGTTTACTGATTGTAATGACCCTGCGCTGCTGACTGCACATAAAACCAGTGGCTTCCAGTTTCAGCTCACGGCACTGCGCGCATTGCCTCTAACTGGTAATCATAAGATTTGCTTTATTGCCTCACATCAGGAATTGACCGAGCTTAAAACCCAGCTTGAGCAGCAGATGGGCGGCGAAGCCGATTTTTGTTTTTCAGCGGTTGATTGCCTTGAAGTGTTGCCTCGTGGATGCAACAAAGGGGCGGCTTTAGAGCGATTAAGCCATCATCTCAATTTAACACTGGACGATTGTATGGCCTTTGGTGATGCGATGAATGATAAAGAGATGCTATCGCGGGTAGGTCTTGGCTTAGTGATGGGCAACGCATTACCGCAATTGAAGCAAGAGTTACCTCAGTTACAGGTTATTGGGCGCTGTGAACAACAAGGCGTCGCTCACTATTTGCAACATTGGCTAAGTTCACCACACCTCACCTATTCCCCCGAATTCTGAGGTTTATCCCCTTGGTTCTTAGAGTTGTAGCAGTGTTAACGGGCTTACTCACCCGAATCACTGATGGTGTCAGCTCAGCGGATCACTCGCTTGCTGCCTAACTGCACCTTTTGATGACTTGAGGATAGCTATTAGCCAGCCGGATAATCATCCGGTTTTTTTCTGCCAAAATTCGGTTTTCCTCGGTCATCCAAGAGGGGAAAACCGAATTTTATCGGTTAATTACAGGTTATTTAATTCATTACTAAATGGGGTCAGATCACCAATGTTATTACTGACCCATTCGGTATTGTAATAGGTATCCAGATAGCGTTCGCCACTGTCGCAGAGCAACGTCACAATCGCGCCGGTTTTGCCTCGCTCACGCATTTGTTTGGCTAATTGTAATGCGCCCCAGACGTTAGTGCCGGTGGATGCCCCCACTTTGCGTCCCAAAATACCTTCCAACCAATGAATGGTTGCAACACTGGCGGCATCGGGTACGCGCAACATACTGTCGATCACTTCTGGAATAAACGAAGGCTCAGCCCGTGGGCGGCCGATCCCTTCAATACGGCTGCCGCAACTACCGGTAACCGTGCGGTCGCGGTTACAGAAACAGTCATAAAATACTGAGTTCTCTGGGTCGACTACCATCAGTTGGGTGTCATGCCCTTGGTAGCGGATATAGCGGCCTAAGGTCGCCGATGTGCCGCCAGTGCCAGCACTCATGACGATATAGTCAGGTACCGGGAAAGGTTCACGCGCCATTTGGCGGAAGATGCTATCGGCAATGTTGTTATTGCCACGCCAGTCGGTAGCGCGCTCTGCATAAGTGAACTGATCCATATAGTGGCCATTCAGGTCACGAGCCAGTTGTTCAGATGCTGCATAAATTTGCCCAGCGCTTTCAACAAAATGACAGCGGCCACCGTAGAAGGTGATCTGCTCGACTTTGCGCCGCGCAGTGCAACTTGGCATAACTGCAATAAAGGGCAGGCCAATCAGCCGGGCAAAGTAGGCTTCAGACACTGCCGTGCTTCCTGAGGATGCCTCGATTATCGTTGTTCCTTCTGTAATCCAGCCATTACATAAGCCATAAAGAAACAGTGAACGAGCCAAACGGTGCTTTAGGCTACCGGTTGGATGGGTACTCTCATCTTTTAAATAGAGATAAATACCGGGGAAAGCCGGCAGATTTAGGCGGATCAGGTGAGTATCAGCGGAGCGTTGGAAGTCAGCTTCTATTTCACTGATAGCATTTTTTACCCAAGTGTTGGTCATTTCATGGCCTGCGATGTAGGTAGTAAACTAATGATGACTAGATTAACGGTTATTAAAGAAAAAAACGTTGCCATTTTTCCTTCTTTATCGCCAAATGGTAGAAATTTATTCTATGGTTACTCGTTATGTTAGATAAAACTGACCGTAAACTCCTCTGTATGTTGCAAGAAGATTGCACTCAATCACTGCAAGTACTGGCCGAAGCCGTCAATCTTACCTCCACACCCTGCTGGAAACGATTAAAACGCCTTGAGGATGAAGGATTTATCCGTGGGCGCGTGGCACTGCTGGACAGCGAAAAATTGGGGTTGGGGCTTACGGCATTTGTGCTGATTAAAACTCAGCAGCATAATAGTGGCTGGTATCAGGAATTTGTTGAATTTACTAAGCAAATGCCAGAGGTGTTGGCGTTCTATCGTATGGCCGGAGAATATGACTATCTGATGCAGGTCGAAGTTGCCGATATGAAAAGTTACGACAATTTTTACAAACGCATGGTTAATGGTGTTCCGGGGCTGATTGATGTGACATCAAGCTTTGCGATGGAAAAAATCAAATATACAACTATGTTGCCTGTTCCTGAGTGAATATTTGGATTAAAAGCCCTTTTACCGATGCTATGCTACCCCCTTCATCGCGCGTAGCGAGAAAATACCGATGTATTCGGTGTCAGACCAGGAATAAAACTGAGTGAGATTGTTTGCACAACTAGGCTGGTATTTTCGCCGTGAATGGCGCCGCTATGTAGGCGCGGTGTTGTTGTTAATTATTATCGCTATCCTACAACTGTTGCCGCCTAAGCTGGTCGGGGTAATTGTGGATGGTATCAGCACAAAACAGATGTCTACCAATATGTTACTGGTATGGATTGGTGTGATGCTGATAACCGCTATTGTGGTCTACCTACTGCGTTATGTCTGGCGTGTTTTATTATTTGGTGCCTCTTATCAATTGGCTGTGGAGTTGCGGTCAAACTTTTATCGCCAACTTAGCCGCCAGGCCCCTGGTTTCTATTTACGTCACCGTACCGGCGATTTAATGGCTCGTGCGACGAATGATGTTGATCGTGTGGTCTTTGCTGCCGGTGAGGGGGTGCTGACGCTGGTGGATTCGTTGGTGATGGGATGCGCGGTGCTGATTGTAATGAGCACCCAAATTAGCTGGCAATTAACACTGTTATCATTGTTACCTATGCCGGTAATGGCGGTGGTGATCAAATATTACGGTGACCAACTGCATCAACGTTTCAAATCGGCTCAAGGGGCATTTTCTACGCTGAATAACCAGGCGCAAGAAAGCCTGACCAGTATTCGCATGATTAAAGCTTTTGGCCTGGAAGATCACCAATCACAGCAGTTTGCTCAGGTAGCGGCAGAAGCCGGTGCCAAGAATATGTATGTCGCACGTATCGATGCCCGTTTTGATCCAACTATCTATATCGCCATCGGGATCGCGAATTTATTGGCGATTGGTGGCGGCAGTTGGATGGTGGTTAATCACAGCATCACTTTGGGTCAACTTACCAGTTTCATCATGTATCTGGGGCTGATGATCTGGCCCATGCTTGCCTTGGCGTGGATGTTCAACATCGTTGAACGAGGCAGTGCCGCCTATAGCCGTATTCGCAGTTTGCTGGAAGAAGCGCCGGTGGTTAAAGATGGTGATATTGAGCTGAGCGATGGGCGTGGCACGCTCGCGGTGAATATTCGCCATTTCTATTATCCAGGTAGTGAACAGCCTGCGTTACATGATGTGGCGCTGAAATTAGCACCGGGGCAGATGTTGGGGCTATGCGGGCCTACAGGGTCGGGTAAGAGTACCTTACTGGCATTGATTCAGCGGCAGTTTGATGTGGATGATGGTGCTATTTGTTATCAAGGGCATGCGCTGTCTGATATTAAGTTGCATGACTGGCGTGGCCGTTTATCTGTGGTCAGCCAAACGCCATTCCTCTTTTCTGATACGGTTGCTGGCAACATTGCATTGGGTAAACCTGATGCCACGCAGGCTCAAATTGAGCGGGCTGCTCGTTTAGCCAGTGTGCATGAAGATATTTTACGCCTTCCTCAGGGTTATGACACTGAAGTGGGTGAGCGTGGTGTGATGCTATCTGGCGGGCAGAAACAGCGGATTTCCATCGCCCGCGCACTGTTGCTGGATACTGAGATCCTGATTCTCGATGATGCGCTATCCGCAGTTGATGGTCAGACCGAATATGAAATCCTAAAAAATCTGCGTGAATGGGGTGAGCATCGTACCGTGATTATCAGTGCGCACCGTCTTTCAGCGTTGACCGAAGCCAGCGAAATTTTAGTGATGCAACATGGTGGCGTGATGCAGCGCGGGACACATAACGTATTAGTCAGTCAATCCGGCTGGTATCGGGAGATGTACCGTTATCAACAACTGGAGGCAGCATTAGATGATGGTGAGTCGGAGGCCAAAACCGATGAGTAAAGTTCAGCAACTTTGGCCGACACTTAAGCGCCTGCTCTCCTATGGCTCCCCTTATCGTAAACCGTTAGGGTTGGCGGTATTGATGTTGTGGATTGCGGCTGCCGCCGAGGTCAGCGGCCCGCTTTTGATAAGTTATTTTATTGACCATGTGGTCGCAAAAGGCACTTTGCCCCTCGGTTTAGTCAGTGGGTTGGCATTGGCTTATCTGTTGCTGCAATTGTTGGCCGCAGCATTGCATTATTTTCAGGCATTGCTTTTTAACCGTGCTGCCGTAGGTGTGGTTCAGCGCCTACGTATTGAAGTGATGGATGCCGCTTTGCGTCAACCTCTCAGTGCGTTTGATACCCAGCCGGTTGGGCAATTGATTTCCCGTGTCACAAATGACACTGAAGTCATTAAAGATTTATATGTGATGGTGGTCTCCACCGTATTAAAAAGCGCGGCATTAATTGGCGCGATGCTGGTGGCGATGTTCAGTCTGGATTGGCGTATGGCGCTAATTTCTATCTGTATCTTTCCAGCAGTGCTGGTGGTGATGGCCATTTATCAACATTACAGCACACCCGTAGTGCGGCGAGTCCGGGCTTATTTGGCTGATATTAATGACGGTTTTAATGAAATCATTAACGGCATGGGCGTGATTCAGCAGTTTCGCCAGCAAGCTCGTTTTGGCGAACGTATGGAGTCTGCCAGCCGTGCACACTATATGGCACGCATGCAAACTTTACGCTTGGAAGGGTTTTTATTGCGCCCGCTGCTGAGCCTGTTTTCTGCCTTGGTACTGTGTGGTTTGTTACTGTTGTTCGGTTTCAGTCCTGATGGCTCAGTGGGGGTGGGGGTGCTGTATGCCTTCATTAACTATCTGGGCCGCTTAAATGAACCCTTAATTGAACTCACATCACAGCAGTCAGTCATGCAGCAAGCTGTGGTGGCTGGGGAACGTATTTTTGATCTGATGGACCGCGCCCAGCAAGGATACGGTACTGATGATCGCCCACTGACCAGTGGCCGTATCCAGGTGGATAATGTCAGCTTTGCTTATCGTAGCGATAAAATGGTGCTGCAAAATATCTCCCTTGATGTGCCTTCGCACGGGTTTGTTGCTCTGGTCGGGCATACCGGCAGCGGAAAGAGCACGTTGGCTAACCTGCTGATGGGCTACTACCCGGTGCAACATGGTGAGATTCTGCTGGATGCTCGTCCTTTATCAGCGTTATCCCATCAGACCTTGCGCCAAGGGGTGGCTATGGTGCAACAGGATCCAGTGGTGTTGGCTGATTCCTTTTTTGCCAATGTGACTTTAGGCCGTGATATCTCTGAACAGCAAGTGTGGGAAGCTCTGGAAACGGTGCAACTGGCCCCTTTAGTCCATGCGCTACCCGATGGATTGCACAGTCTGCTTGGTGAGCAGGGGAATACCTTGTCAGTTGGGCAAAAACAGTTGCTGGCGATGGCGCGAGTATTGGTACAGGCTCCGCAAATCCTGATTTTAGATGAGGCGACTGCCAATATTGACTCTGGTACTGAGCAGGCCATTCAGCGGGCATTGCAGCTAATCCGAAAAAATACCACGCTGGTAGTGATTGCTCACCGCCTTTCAACCATTGTTGATGCTGATACCATCTTGGTGTTGCACCGTGGTGTGGCAGTGGAGCAGGGTAAGCATCAAGAGCTGCTGGCCGCCCATGGGCGTTATTATCAAATGTATCAATTGCAATTGGTTAGCGAAGATTTAGCCGCCATTGATCAGGTAGAGACGGTAGTAAGTTAATTAATAAGTTGTGGGGCTAAGCGGCCCCGCACTATTTTCTGTGTTTTCCTGAGTCAAATCGTCAATGCATAGCCCCGTTAATGCCCATTTTGCCGCCTTCGTGCACCATAATCTTGCAATGCAATAGGCCGTCGATGCTGTTGTGCACTTCTGTGACGCGCTTCGCACTATTTTGGTGCGCGAAAATTATTCAACACGATGAATTCAGCCGCTACACGGCTGGCTCATGTATCTCAACCGCCCTAGCTTCGCCATTTCCGCATTAAATTATATCTATCATTACTTATGGCATAACCTTTGCTTTACTTCATTTGTGGCAGACATGAATTCGACTTAATTCGAGAAGGGGCAAATATGAAGCTGGTTACCGTGGTTATCAAACCATTTAAGCTGGAGGATGTGCGTGAAGCCTTATCCTCTGTGGGTATTCAGGGGCTGACCGTAACCGAAGTAAAAGGATTTGGTCGCCAGAAGGGACACGCAGAGCTCTATCGGGGAGCTGAATACAGTGTCAATTTCTTACCTAAAGTGAAAATTGATATTGCAATTGCTGATGATCAATTGGATGAAGTGATTGACGTGATCAGTAAGGCGGCCTATACCGGCAAAATTGGTGATGGCAAAATTTTCGTTGCTGAATTGCAACGTGTTATTCGCATCCGTACCGGCGAAACCGACGAAGCAGCACTGTAATTTGCAGGCTCAAATTTAGTGAATAGGGATGGGTTGATGATGAAAAAACTTTTATCCATGTTGGGCCTGAGTTCGGTAGCGATGCTGCCTTCTTTGGCAATGGCCGCAGCACCGGCTGTAGCTGACAAAGCTGATAATGCTTTTATGATGATTTGCACCGCGCTGGTGCTGTTTATGACTGTGCCCGGTATTGCCCTGTTCTACGGCGGTCTGCTGCGTTCCAAGAACGTATTATCGATGATGACTCAGGTCATGGTGAGCTTTGCTCTGATCTGTGTGCTGTGGGTGCTCTACGGCTATAGTCTGGCTTTCGGCACCGGCAATGCATTCTTTGGTAGTTTCGATATGGCGATGCTAAAAGGTATTGGTTTGACCAGCCTGAGTGGCACTTTCTATCAATATATCCATGTGGTGTTCCAGGCTTCATTTGCCTGTATCACGGTCGCACTGGTGGTGGGGTCATTCGCCGAACGTATTCGTTTCTCTGCGGTATTAATTTTTGCTGCACTGTGGTTCACCTTCTCATATTTGCCAATGGCACATATGGTATGGGGTGGTGGTTTCCTGGCAATGGATGGCGCGCTGGACTTTGCCGGTGGTACTGTTGTGCATATCAACGCCGCGATTGCTGGTTTGGTGGGCGCTTACTTACTGGGTAAACGTGCTGGTTTTGGTAAAGAAGCGTTCAAACCTCATAACTTACCTATGGTGTTTACTGGTACTGCGATTCTGTATATCGGCTGGTTTGGCTTCAATGCCGGTTCAGCCAGTGCCGCGAATGAAATTGCTGCACTTGCCTTCTTGAATACAGTAGTTGCAACAGCGGGGGCTATCTTGTCTTGGGTCTTTGCTGAGTGGATTTTACGCGGCAAACCGTCGCTGCTGGGTGCATGTTCCGGTTGTATCGCAGGTTTGGTTGCGATTACGCCAGCGGCAGGTACAGTCGGGGTTGGTGGTGCATTGATTATCGGTCTGGTCGGGGGTGTTGCCGGTCTGTGGGGTGTGGTTCTGCTGAAGAAATGGCTGCGGGTAGATGATACCTGCGACGTATTCGGTGTCCACGGCGTGTGTGGGATTGTCGGTTGTATCCTGACCGGTGTCTTCACCTCGGCTTCGCTGGGCGGTACAGGTTACGCCGCTGGCGTCACTATGGGCCATCAGGTAGGTGTGCAACTGTTCAGCGTCGGTGTGTGTTTGGTCTGGTCTGGTGTTGTTGCCTTCGTTGCCTTTAAAATTGCTGACCTGTTGGTTGGCCTGCGGGTACCAGAAGAACAAGAACGCGAAGGTCTGGATGTTAACAGCCACGGCGAAAATGCATACAACCAATAAGCTAGAAGTAGCAGTAAAATAAATAATAATGATGATAGCAGCAGGGGCGATATGATATCGCCCCTGTTCTATTTTTGGCAAAGGCTATCGAGGTATCATCGATGCAAACGAATGACACCTTCCTGCACGGTAGAAGCCACTAATATCCCTTCCCGGCTGTAAATCTGGCCACGGACAAAGCCCCGCGCGCCGGAAGCAGAAGTGCTTTCTACTGCATACAGCAGCCAATCGTCCAGGCGGAATGGCCGATGGAACCACATAGAATGATCTATCGTGGCAATCTGCACTCCTGGCTCCAGGAAACCAATCCCATGTGGCTGCAAGGCCGTTGGCAGGAAATTAAAATCAGAGGCATAACCCAGTAAATACTGATGAACCCGCAGGTCATCTGGCATGGCGCCGTTGGCGCGGAACCAGACATAGCGATTAGGTTCTTCTACCGAGCCTTGCAATGGGTTGTGGAATTTCACCGGGCGCATTTCAATTGGCTGATGGCCGATAAACTTTTCCCGTACTTTTTCGGGGATCATATGTGCGAATTGGCGAGCAATGTCTGTTTCCGACATCAACCCTTCCGGCGGGGGAACGTCCGGCATGGTATTTTGGTGTTCAAACCCCTCTTCTTGATTCTGGAACGATGCCGTCATATAGAAGATGGGTTTACCATTCTGAATCGCACTGACCCGGCGGGCGCTGAAGCTGTTGCCATCACGTAGTGTTTCGACGTCATAGATAATGGGCTTGCTGCTGTCCCCTGGGCGCAGAAAATAGCTGTGGAAAGAATGTACTGCCCGCTCTGCCGGTACGGTTTGTTTTGCTGCATAGATAGCCTGACCCACTACCTGACCACCAAATACCTGGCGCAAGCCCAGATCTTCACTTTGGCCACGAAAGATACCTTCTTCAATTTTCTCAAGGAAGAGCAGATCGAGTAGTTTTTCTAATGCTTGACTCATGTTGTGGCCCCTGATGGTTGAGTTTATACACAGTGTGCTGAATCCGTTGGGCGCTCGTCAATATATTGCTGTGAAAGGCCTGTTCAACTGAGGAATATCGGATAAGGAATAGTCTGATAAATGCCTCAATGGGGTAAGCGTCGGCGGGAAGTAGAATATTGTGCTATAATTGGCTTGCTAGGTGGTTGAAGCCACTTATTAAACGCCGGCTGTTCTGTGGATAGCTTGCATCTTAATAATAAGAAGGAGTGCGACCTATGAAACCTTGGCAATCAATGAAATTCTGGCAGATAGCAGGTGGGGCAGCATTAGTGGTAAGTTTGGCTGGGTGTGCTCATCGAGGGGCTGATGTTCCGGTTTCCGCACCGGCAGGTGTAACCACTGCTGCCGCACCTATTGCACAGCCTGCTGTACAGGGGACAGTGAACATCCGCGAGCGCATTGCATTACCACCTGATGCCGTAGTCACGGTTACGCTGTCGGATGCCTCACTGGCTGATGCACCATCACGGGTTATCGCCCAGAAAGCAATTCGTACTGAGGGCAAACAGGCTCCGTTTACTTTTGCTTTGCCGTTTAACCCAGCCGACATCCAGCCAAATGCACGTATTATTGTAAGTGCAGCGATCACTCGCAATGGCCAGTTATTGTTTATCACCGATACCATGCAAGAAGTGATCAACCGTGGCGCGGGTACCCAGGCTAATCTGTTATTGGTCCCTGCAACCTCTGTTGCTATAGAAACAACCCCAGGGGGACCGGCAACAATACAGGGCGCGCCTACCATAACAGGCAGTGCGACCATCCAGTAATGTTTAACCCGCCATGAGCCGGTTTTTCAGAAACGCCAATTAATTTGGCAATAGCGCCACAGGATAGCCACTATCTGTGGCGTTTTTATTAGCGGTATTGCCAGCGATAGCGGCGTAAATCAATTCGACCCGAAGTATCGATATCAATACCTTCAGCCAGTAATGCCTTTTTCTGTCTAAGATAATCATCACCAATTAATGATATTTCGCCATGGCGATTAATCACCCGATACCAGGGTAAGGCAGAGCCTTCCGGCAAGCGTTTGAGAACCCCACCGACTTGGCGTGCAGCTCTGGGGGAGCCAATCAGCCGCGCGATATCGCCATAAGTGGTCACTTGTCCATAGGGGATAGCGGCCACCACCTGGAAGACCCGTTGGCGGAAACTGTCGACAAACGGTAGGTCACCCGATTCTGTGGGCAAATCTGATGTTGTAGACTCCCGCTGATTTTGGCTCTCTGTTTCTGATGATGTCACAGCATTCTCTTTTTTATCTACATGGGCGGATAGTGCCACGCTATAGAAATAAATCGGGCGATATAAATAGAATGAGATGAATAAATAACATCATCAATGCTTTTGGTGCCAGCAGAAAATAGATTTAACCTAAACCTGAGGGGAAGTGGGCAAGAAACCACCGGTTAGTGCGGGTTGTCTTGCTATTTGGTGGGTCATGGTCGATAATGCCCACCGCTCCAGAGTACAAGGAGCCGTTAACGTCAATGGAGGTCCTGTTGGTTCTCCCGCAACACTAACTTGTGAACTCGGTCAGATCCGGAAGGAAGCAGCCGTAGCAGGCGAGGTGTGTGCCGGGATGTAGCTGGCAGGGCCTCCACCATTTCGGATAAGTGCATGATATCCATCATATTCAACACTTGTCTCGTGCATTGAAACGGCAGTGATACAACTTTTGTGTATCACCTGGGCGCTAATCAATGTCACATCTTATGCTTTCCCGTCATGCAATCTGGTACTATCCTAGAGTCTACCTGACACTTGGAAAACGTCGTGAAATTCGAATCAGCTTTATCACAATGATATTATGCCGGTGCATAGTGTTTTTGGTGCTTCCGTAGCGATAATCTGAATCCTATTCAAACCTTTTTACTTTGAAACCAGCTTGTTTTTTATTATCTGTCCGTCTTTCATGATGATAGTCAGGTTTTTTTCAGGATCTGCCAGCAGTCCGATATCAGCGATTGGATCGCCGTTAACCAGCAATAAATCAGCTAAGGCTCCGACTTCGACCACACCAAGTTTTCCTGGATATGGATTGCGTCGATCTGATAGTACTAACAATTTTGCATTATCAGATGTTGCCATTCTGAGCACTTCGGCGGGCGTATACCACCGTGTCATTGTAGAAAGCTGTGAGCCTTGTCGGGCTGCCAAATTGCCATCAAATAAAACATCTGTTCCGAACGCAACTTTCACCCCGTATTTTTTAGCTAAGCGATAAGCGTTATCAGTCCCGGCAAAAATCTGCGCTGCTCTGGCTTGTCCTGCGGGATCGGGCTGTTGATTTGCATTTTCGTCCGCCAAAAAAGGCTGCAGACTCCACCATGTACCTGTATCTGCCATTAATTTTGCAGTTGCATCATCTGCCAATTGACCATGCTCAATTACTTTTGCTCCAGCTTTGATAGCATTGCTAATGGCTTCAGGGGTATAAGCATGGACTGTCACATAAGTACCCCAATTAGCCGCGGCCTCGACTGCGGCGTGAATTTCATCGACGCTAAGTTGAACTGTATCTAATGGGCCATAGGGAGAAGATACGCCACCGCCTCCTGTCAACTTGATTTGGCTAGCTCCTTGCAACAATTGCTCTCTGGTGCGCTTTCGAATTTCATCGGCTGAATCAGCTATCGCTGACATACCAATTCGTTCTGGGTAACTTAATTGATCTGGGGTAGCCGGTATTTCTGAAAGCATCCGAAAATCACCATGACCACCCGTTTGTGAAATCATTGCTCCTGATGGCCAGATGCGTGGCCCTTTGATTACGCCATTATCAATTGCGAGTTTTAAGCCAAACGCGGGTCCACCCAAATCTCGAACGCTGGTAAAACCGCGCAGAAGTGTTGACTCTGCTTCAGCACCGGCCAGCAATGTGATAAAACTTAACGGAGCGGTTGACGCTAATGCCATGGAAGGACGAGCCATAAAAGTATGCCAGTGGGCATCGATAAGGCCCGGCATCAATGTTTGACCATTGCCAGCGATATGCACGGCATCAGTTGCTGGATTAATCGGTTGAGCAGAGATTTGAGTGATTTTATTGCCTTCAACAACCACATTCATTTTGGACGTTAAGGTTGTGCCGTCAAAGACCCGGACATCTTCGAAGATAGTCATTGGTAATTTATTTGGCGATTGAGCATAAGATAGTGAGGGTAGGAGGCTGACCATACAGGCAGCCAAAAATGTTGTTTTGATTGTCTTTGACATCAGTATTTTCCTCTCGTTTCTGAGAACAAGATAGCGTTGAGTATTATATATATCTTATCATCTCTTTTATTTTGGTACTGTTGCCAATAGCTGCTTAGGGCAAACTGTTGATGATAGGAGGTTGCATCCATTTTTTGCCCGACTGCTGCCGTGATTATATCCGGCATGATCTCGCGGCGGGGCTTTATTTCCTTAGCGATTGATACCTATTTCTTCGTCAGCCAGGGAGACGTTGTGCACCAAAAAATAATATCTGCACCAAGATAATCGTCGGCAAATTGTACAAACTCATCCTTGCTAAATGGCTTACCCGTATTGGGGTTCTTGCAGGTCAAGGTCGGCTCCTGCACTGCCATGGCAATGAGTGCTAGCCTCCGCCATTGCTGATGTTATCTTCTTAGTGTGCTTATCTAAAGTGTCAACCCTTCTTGCTGGACCTCTTCTTTAAGTTTTCTTATGCTATTGGTCAGAGA